>JALYHE010000200.1 GCA_030776705.1 Actinomycetota bacterium
GTGGGTCTGGGTGGCCACCCACTTCGGGTCGAGCCGGAAGGAGGACACAATGCGATGTAGGACGCTCCTGGCCAGCTCCTCGGAATGGGGCTCGGCCCGGTACCCGTAGAGGTATTGCACCGACCAGATGCCCATGCCGCCCGACGTGGTGGCCAGGGTCCCGCCGAACACGTAGCCGTTCGACGGCGAGTTGCTGCAGCGGAAGGTGGCCTCGCCCACGTCGAGGTCCACGTCGATGAAGCCTCTCTGCTCGTAGATCGAGCCCAGCTGGCGGGCCAGGTCGGGGCGCTGGCCTCCGCCCGTGCGGGTGTAGCCCTGGCATCCCAGCCTCTGGCTGGCGTGCTCCTGGGCGTACTGGCTTCCGGAGGCCACCGGGCGCACGACGAACGTCACGCCGTAGCCCGGGGAGTACTCAGACCCCTCGGGGAAGCCGCTGAACGTGAGCATCCTGTTCGGGATGGCGTGGGTGCGCAGGTCGTCGCCGCCCACGAAGGCACGCACCTTCCCGTCGGGCGAGCGCACCTCGAGGCGGGGGTACACCTCCACGGCCGAGCGCCGCACCGCTCCGCCCGAGACCTGCCAGCCGTCCGGCACGTCCACGGTGAAGGCGCCCTCCTTGGGGTCCCGGAACTTCTTGTAGGAGAGCGCCGTCTCCGAGCTGCGGCCGCCCCCGGCGCCGGTGAAGGAGAAGGAGTCGAGGACCCGGACCAGGTCGGGGCGGCGGAGCTCGAAGGTCGGCGCCGGCGCGGCGATGGCGTAGAGCATGCCGGCCCGCCCGTCGAGCGAGCACAGCAGGGTGGCCCGTCGGTTCCGGTCGAAGCTCAGCGAGGCGACCGCCTCTCCCGGACGGGTGCCTGGGCGCACGCTCTGGATACGCCCTTGGGGGAACAGCGAGGGGAACGTCCCCGGTGCCTTCTGGAGGCACTCCTGTGGGCTTGTGCCGGCCGGCGCGATGAAGGGCGAGATGGCCACGAGCTCCCCGGCGCTCGGGCTGCCGGCGGTGATGAGCACCTCGTCCTTGGTCTCGACGGCCCACCCGGGTGGGAGGCGCAGCTCGAAGCCGCGGGGATCCTTGTGCAGACGCCAGTCGGCCGGCACGTCGGCGTTGCCGGCGCTGCTCGTCTTCCCATCGCCGTCGCCGGACCCGCCGCACGAGGCCAGGACGACGGCGGCGCCGAGCAGGGCCATGGCCCGCCAGGCCGCGGCGAGGGCCTGCGTGCGCCGCATGGGCTCCGGTATCGGCACCTTTGTTGACGTTCCTTGAGAACGAGCTGCATCCACCTACGTCGAACATGCGTTCGCTATACTCAGACGCCATGGAGTCGTTGGAGACGGCCCAGCACTCACAGGGCCGGGAAGCGGAGGCGGGGGCCATCGAAGACGAGATGGCCCAGGTGTGCGGGGTGCTCAACGCCGCCACCGGACGCCTGGTGTCCCTCGTGGCCCGGGCCATGGAGAGCGGAGCGCACGAGGGCACCGGCATCCACTCCCCGGAGCAGTGGGTGGCATGGAAGTGCGGCCTGTCACGGGGCAGAGCCCGCCGGCTGGTCCACATGGCCGGGCGCTTGGCCGAGCTGCCCGAGACCGCCTCGGCCTTCGGAGCGGGCCAGCTGTCAGAGGATCAGGTGGCGGTGGTGTGCCGGCACGCCCCCACGTACAGCGACGCGGACGTGGCCACACTGGCCCGCCAGACCACCGTCTCCCAGCTGGGCCGCACCCTTCGCGGCTACCGCTGGGCTCCCGAGCCAGACCGTGACCAGGAAGAGGGCAAGCCCGAGGAGGTGGAGCCCCGCCGGGTGGACTTCGGCACCACCGAGGAGGGCGCCTGGCGGCTATCGGCGCTGCTTCCTCCCGACGAGGGAGCCCTGGTGGAGCGGGCCCTCGACGTGGCTCGCAGGGGCCTGGCCGAGGAGGGCGAAGACGGCGTCGATGGCGTTGACCGGCCCACGTGGGCCGACGCCCTGGTGGGGATGGCCGATCGCTCGCTGGGCTCCGACGCGGCGGGCCGCCGCTACTCGGAGCGCCACCTGGTGGTCGTGCACCTGAGAGGTGACGACGGTGGCCCCCGTGCCAACCTCCACCTCGGCCCGCCCCTGCCCGACGCCCTTCGCCGCCTGGTGGGCTGCGACGGGCGGGCGCGTCCGGTGACGGAGGTGGGCGGGGTGGCGCTCAGCGTGGGCAGGACGCAGCGCATCGTGCCCGATCGCACCCGCCTGGCCGTGGAGGACCGGGACGGGAGCTGCCGGGTCCCGGGCTGTGAGCGCACCCACTGGCTTCAGGTCCACCACGTGACCCACTGGGAGGACGGCGGGCCCACCGACACCGCCAACCTGGTGGCGCTGTGCAGCCGGCATCACCGCCTCCATCACCTGGGAGAGCTGGGGATCGCCGGCAACGCCGACGAGCCGGGGGGGATGGAGTTCAGCGACTCCCGGGGCCGGCGCCTCACCGGCTGCGGTCGGCCCGCGCCGCCCGACGGCGTCACCGTCGCCGGGACCTGGGTCCACCCCAGCGGCGAGCGCCTCGACCCCCGCTGGGTCCACTTCAGCGAGCCGTCGCCGGCCGCCTGATCACCCTCAGGGTCCCAGCTCTAGGCGCCGGGCGCGGACCAGGGCAGGCCTGGCCGGCCGGACCGAACCCAGGGCACGGCTCAGGGCGCCGGCCGCTACGGCCGTGGCCAGCACTGGACGCAGCGCTCGGGCGGCGCGGCGCAGGCCGGCCCGCCGGGACGAGGCTCGAACCGGTGTGGCCACCTCGAGCACGTGCCACTCCGACCACGCCACCACGAGGCGCCCGGGTGAGCGGGGGTAGGGCCGAACCCGGTATGAACGCACGGCTCCATCCTGCCTTTCGTGAACCGGTGGGTCACCCTGGTACGACAGGGGAGATGTGACGGCCAGCCAGGACAGCCGGGGCGACGCTGAGCTGCTGTCGGCGGTCGCGGCCAACGGCGACCGCGTCTGCCGGGCCGTCGTCCTGGTCTGCAGCGCCGACCAGGTCCGCCTCAGCCGTCCTCGATCCGCGTGGTGAGCCAGGCGCCGGCGGCGGAGTAGATCGGCGGGAGCACCGAGAGCGGGACCCGGGCGGGGGCGGGCACGCCCCGCCCGGACATGGCCGCCAGGGCGTCGAAGGCGTCGATGGCCACGCCCCAGCGCAGCAGCTGGTTGGCGCCCTTGCCCGTCTTGAGGGCCTGGATGGTGACCAGTCCCAGCGCGATCTCGCGCACCGCCGTCATGCGCCGCATCAGGCGGCCCACGGCCGTGTCCGCCTCCTCGCCCAGGAGCGCCTGCCTCACCGGGCGGGGGGCCAGCAGCGTGAGGCCGACGGCGGTGCGGCCC
>JALYHE010000201.1 GCA_030776705.1 Actinomycetota bacterium
GGCCCTGGGCCGGCCAGCGTCTCGCTGGCCGGGCTGGCCGGGGGCGAGGAGGTGGGGCTGGAGAGGGCCCAGGGCGTCACCATCGAACCTGGTCGCCGCCAGGCCTTCCGCCTCGGCGCCCACCTCCGCAAATCCCCGCTGCCCGTGGTGGTCACCTCCACATCGCCGGTGGTGGCAGAGCGGGCCGGGTACATGGTGGGGAGGTCGGGCCGGTCCGCCGCCATGGGCATTCCCTTGGGGTGAGGGCTAGGCACGCCCCAGCCGGGCGGGGCTGAGCGGTGGAGCGCCTCTGGGTCGCGCTCGTGCTGGTGGCCCTGGCCGCGGCGGTGGCGCTGGCGCTGCGGCGGCGCCGCCCCGCTCCACCGACCCAGTCCCGCTGGGCCGTCCCCACGCAGCTGGACCGTGGCGACTTCGGCGGCGGCGACCGGCCCTGGCTGGTGATCGTGTTCACTTCGTCGGCGTGCGAGTCGTGCCAGCGGGCCACGGCCAAGGCCAGCGTGGTGGCCAGCCCCGAGGTGGGCTACCAGGAGGTCTCGTACCAGGAGCGGGCCGACCTCCACGAGCGGTACGCCATCGAGGCCGTGCCCACCATCGTCATGGCCGACGCCGACGGGGTGGTTCGGGCCTCGTTCGTGGGGGTGCCCAGCGCCACGGACCTGTGGGCGGCACTGGCCGAGGCGAGGGAGCCGGGCACATCACCCGAGCCGGGCCTGGGCAAGGGCTGACGCGGCGCTAGAGGACCTGGGTGTCGTCGGCCGCGGCCGGCACCGTCTCGGTGTCGGGACGGCCGTCGGGAGAAGACTCGGCGAAGCGGGGGACGGCGTCGCCGTCGGTGTAGACGTGGACCTCGTAGCCGCACGCATCGTCGACGAGGCGCTTCACCTCGGCCCCGTCGATGGTCTCGTGCTCGAGCAGGGCTCTGGCCACGGCGTCGAGGCCCTTGTGGTACTTGGTGAGCACCTCGGTGGCCCTCTCCTCCTGCACCCGGAGGATCCGCTCGACCTCCTCGTCGATGACCCGGGACGTCTCGTCGCTGTAGTCCCGGGTGTGCATCAGGTCCTCGCCCAGGAAGACGGTGCCCTGCGACCCCCAGGCCATGGGGCCGATGCGGTCGCTCATACCCCACTCCCGCACCATCTTGCGGGCCAGCTCGGTGTTGCCGACCAGGTCGTTGTTGGCCCCGGTGGACAGGTCTCCGTAGACGAGCATCTCGGCCACCCGGCCCCCCATGCGCACGGCCAGGCTGTCCTCGATGTAGTCGCGGGGGTAGATGTGGCGCTCCTCCATGGGCAGCTGCTGGGTGACGCCCAGCGCCACGCCGGCGGGCAGGATCGTCACCTTGTGCACCGGGTCGGCGGCGGGCAGCACGTAGGCCAGGACGGCGTGACCGCCCTCGTGGTAGGCGATGCGCTCCTTCTCCTGGTCGGACAGGGCCAGCGTCTCCCGCCGCTGGCCCATGATCACCCGGTCGCGGGCCGCCTCGAAGTCCTCCATGTGCACGGCGTCGGCGTTGCGGCGCACGGCGTGGAGGGCGGCCTCGTTGACCAGGTTGGCCAGGTCGGCGCCGCTCATCCCCGGCGTGCCCCGGGCCACCAGGTTGAGGTCCACGTCGTCGGCGATGCGCTTGTCCTTGCAGTGGACCTCGAGGATGGGCAGACGCTCTTCCAAGTCGGGGAGCGGCACCACTATCTGGCGGTCGAAGCGGCCCGGACGCAACAGGGCGGGGTCGAGGATGTCGGGACGGTTGGTGGCGGCCATCATGACGATGCCCTCGGTGGTGTCGAAGCCGTCCATCTCCGACAGCATCTGGTTGAGCGTCTGCTCCCGCTCGTCGTGCCCGCCGCCCAGGCCGGCGCCCCGCTTCCGGCCGATGGAGTCGACCTCGTCGACGAAGATGATGGCGGGAGCCTGCTTGCGGGCCGTCTGGAAGAGGTCGCGCACCCGGCTGGCGCCCACGCCTACGAACATCTCCATGAAGTCGGAGCCCGTGACCGACATGAAAGGCACCCCGGCCTCCCCGGCCACGGCCCGGGCCAGCAGCGTCTTGCCCGTGCCGGGAGGGCCCACGAGAAGAACGCCCTTCGGGATGCGGGCGCCGATCTCCTTGAAGCGGTCCTTGGACTTCAAGAAGTCCACGACCTCGCGGATCTCCTGCTTCACCCCCTCGTAGCCGGCCACGTCCTCGAACGTGGTCTTGGGCCGTTCCGTCGTGTACACCTTGGCCTTGGACCGCCCGATCGACATGATCCCCGTCATCTGGCCCTGGGCCCGCCGGTTCATCCACAAGAAGAAGCCGATGAGCAGCCCCACGGGCAGTAGCAGGGGCAGCAGAGAGGCGAGCAGGTTGGGCTGGGTGTTCTGGAAGTCGAGGCTGCCCACCTTCTCTCGGAGGATGGCTGCGTCGCCGTCGGGCACGGGGTGGGGGCCCTCGACGGTGAAGGACTCGCCCGTGTTGAGCTCGCCTATCACGTGGCCCGTGTCGTTGTTGACGGTGGCCTTGGCCACCCTGCCCTCGTTGGCCTTGCGGATGAAGTCGCCGTAGCTGAGCTCCGACCGGTTCTTGCTCCCGAAGAGCGGGGGCAGCACCAGGACGGCCAACACCAGGACGAAGAGGGCGATCATGGCCCACCTGAAGGTGGGCTCCTGGCCCGGTCCCGACCCGAGGGGCCGGTTCCCGCCTTCTCGGGCAGGGCGGCGGGAGCGCAGGTCCCCGGGTTGGCGGCTCATGGCGCAATCGTAGGCGCCGGGGCGGGCAGGGCGGTCCCACCCCTTCTGCGGTGTTTGCACACGGCCGGCCGTCACCACCGCCTCGCGGTGATCAAACGCCGCGGTCGGGCCGTTACGCTCTCGTCGGTGGGGGCGTGAGCGAAGAGCCGGTCGTCGACGACCGCCCCCCGGCTCGGCCCCAGCCCCGCTGGGGCCTGGGTGAGGCCGTCGCCGGTTACCTGGTCGCCTTCACCCTGGGCAACCTGGTGGCCGGCATCTGGTACGAGGTCGGCGGGGAGAAGGAGACCCTCGTGTCGGTGGCCACCACCCTGGTCGCCTCGTGGGTCGGCCTGGCCGGGGCGGCGGTGCTGGCCAGCAGGCTGAAGGGGACTGGCTCCCTCCGGGAGGACTTCGGCCTGCGCGTCCACCGGCGCGACGTGCTTCCCGGGCTGGCCTTCGGCATCGCCTCACACGTGCTGGTGCTGTTGCTCTACCTCCCCTTCCGGCTCTTGAACCCCGACCTCGACCTCTCCGAGGAGGCTCGCCGGGTGACCGACCTGGGCCGGGGGCCCGGCCTCGTGCTGCTGGCCGTGGTGCTGGTGGTCGGAGCCCCTGTGGTGGAGGAGCTGTTCTTCCGGGGGCTGCTCCAGCGGTCCCTGGAGCGGCGCTTCGGCCCGGGCTGGGCCGTGGCGGGCTCCGCCCTCGCCTTCGGCGTCACCCACTACCAGCCCCTCCAGCTCCTGGGGCTGGTGGCCTTCGGCGTGGTGCTGGGCGTTCTGACCCGGCGCAGCGGCCGCCTGGGTCCGGCCGTGGTGGCCCACGCCACCTTCAACGCCGCCACCGTCGCCGTCCTCGTCGCCGCTCGCTGAGCGCGCCGCGTGGGTAAATGCGCGCTCAAGGTGGGTCCAGTAAGTGCCGAAAACCCCTCTGTGAGCCCGGTGGGCACAGCGCCGTGCCGCCGGACGTCGAGGGGGGTCGTCATGAAGTGTCCGATGTGTCGCAGGTCGCAGCTGGTCGAGATCGACCTCGCCTTGGGTGACCAGCGAGTGACCATGCACAGCTGCTCCCGCTGTGACAGCCGTTGGTGGGACAGCGACGGCCAGAGCTTGGCCCTGCCCAACGTGCTGGAGATGGCCACCACCCGTCGCTGACGGGCCCGCTCCGAGGGCGCCACCGACCGGCACGCCGGCGCCACCCTCGGGCAACATAGGGCGGATGCGCCGCCCCTCAGTCAGCGCCGCGGCGACCGTTCTCGCCGTGGCCGGAGCGGCCCTCTTCGTCTTCTCCCAGCTCGAGCCGGGGCTGCTGCTGCGCGACACCACGCCCTCCGGCGGCGACATGGGGGCCCACGTCTGGGGGCCGGCCTACCTGCGGGACCGCCTCCTGCCCGCCGGGCGGATGACGGGGTGGGCGCCCGACTGGTACGCCGGGTTCCCCTTCCTCACCTTCTACTTCCCGCTCCCCAACCTCCTCGTCGTCCTCGCCGACGTCGTCCTGCCGTACGGCGTCGCCTTCAAGCTCGTGAGTGTGCTCGGGCTGGTGTCGCTGCCCGTGGCGGCATGGGCCTTCGGGCGCCTGGCCGGCCTGCGGGCGCCGGGACCGGCGTGCCTGGCCGTGGCCATGGTGCCCTTCCTCTTCGAGCGCAGCTTCACGATCTACGGCGGCAACATCGCATCCACCCTCGCCGGGGAGTTCGCCTTCTCCATCGCCCTCTCGCTGGCTCTCGTGTTCCTCGGGGTGCTGGCCCGGGGCCTCGAGAGCGGCCGACACAAGGCCCTGGCCGCCTCCCTCCTGGCCCTGACCGTGCTGTCCCACCTCCTGCCCGCCCTGTTCGCCGTGGTGGGGGCGGTCGTGCTGACCCTGCTGCGCCCCGGCGGGCGCAGGCTCGTGCACAGCGCCGCCGTAGGTGCGGTGGCCGCCCTCCTCACCGCCTTCTGGGCGCTGCCCTTCGTGGTGCGGCTCCCCTTCAGCAACGACATGGGGTGGGAGAAGATCCTCACCTACCGCAAGAGCCTCCTGTCGGAGCCGGGGACGGTGCTGGTGGTGCTGGCCGCCGCCGGCGTGGTGGTGTCGCTGGCCTTCCGCCTGCGGACCGGCGCCTTCCTGAGCGCCATGGCCGCCCTGAGCGCCGCCGCCTTCGTGTGGGCCCCCCAGGGGAGGCTGTGGAACGCCCGGCTCCTGCCCTTCTGGTTCCTCTGCCTGTACCTCCTGGCCGGCGTGGCCGTGTCCGAGGTGGGCCGGGGGGTGGGGCGGGTCCTGGACAGGGCGGGCGAGGGCGCTGAGAGGACGGGCGCCGTGCTCGCGCCCGTAGTGGCCCTGGCCGCGGCCGTGGTGCATGTCGGCATGCCGTTGCAGCTGTTCCCGGAGTGGACCGGTCTCCGGGGCAAGGACCGCAGCTTCGTGCCGGACTGGGTGCGCTGGAACTACTCCGGCTACGAGGACAAGCCCTCCTACGGCGAGTACCAGGACCTGGTGGCGTCCATGGAGGCCGTGGGGCGCGATCGGGGATGCGGGAGGGCCTTCTGGGAGTACGAGCCCGAGCTCGACCGGCTGGGCACCCCGATGGCCCTCATGCTCCTGCCGTACTGGACCGACGGCTGCATCGGGTCCATGGAGGGCCTCTACTTCGAGTCGTCGGCCACGACCCCCTACCACTTCCTGCTCCAGGCCGAGCTCTCCTCGGCCCCGTCCCGCCCCCAGCGCGAGCTGCCCTACCGCGGGCTCGACCTGGCCCGGGGCGTGGAGCACCTGCGGCTCCTCGGGGTGCGGTACTACATGGC
>JALYHE010000202.1 GCA_030776705.1 Actinomycetota bacterium
GTGGGCAGCAGGCGCCCCAGAGGCCTCCGCTCCTGGTCGTCACCGGTCGGCTCCTCGGCGCCTTCCTCGCCGGCCCCCGGGTTGACCAGGCGGCCGAGGCCGCGGTCGGCGCGCTCGGCCGGGCGCGTCGCCGCCGGGCTGGCCGGCTCGGGAGCGGCCAGCTCCTCGAGCAGGCCCGGGAGCAGGTCGGAGACGGGGCCGAGGAGCCGGCCCATCCTCTGTTGGAGCTGAGCCAGCTGCCGTCGGACCGCCTCCCGGGCCGCCTCCGCCTCCTGCTCGGCGTCGACCACCACCTGCTCGGCCTCTGCCCGCAGGCGGGCAGCCTTCTCCTCCGTCTCCGCCAGCGTGGCTGCGGCCTCGCCCCGAGCCCGGTCGGTGAGCTCTTCCGACTGGGATGCAGCCTCGGCCCTGAGGCGCTCGGCCTCGGCGGCGGCTTCGGCCCTCAGGCGCTCGGCCTCGGCGGCGGCGCCCTCTCGCAACTGTCGCGCCACGGCCACGGCCTCGTTCCGCAGCTGCTGGGCCTGGGCGCGGAGATGCGTCGCCTCGGTCCTCAGCCTGGCCGCGTCCGACCTCAGCCGCTCGGCCTGCGACGAGGCTTCCTGGAGCAGGGCACGGCGCTCCTTGACGGCGGACTCGACGGCGGCTTCGGCGCTGCTCCGAGCGGCGCTGGCCTCAGCCAGCAGGCGCGCCTGGTCCTCACGGACCTGAGCGGCCAACTCTGCGGCATCGGCGAGCAGCACACGGGCCTGGTCCCGAGCCTCGGTCAGGGCTTCCCGGGCGGCATGATGCCGCTCGGAGCCGGCGAAGGCGGGGCGTGCTCTGACGGCGGCGGCGTAGGTCAATTCGAGGGCGGCGAAGAGGTCGTCGAGGTGATCGGTGGTTGAGCCGTGACTCTCGGGCATACGCGGTCCAGACAGTACCGCCTAGGAGGTATCGACCCGCTGCTCCCGGACTTGACCGTTCTCCGCTCTCCCCGCTTGGGCGGTCTCACGGGGTGGCCGGTCTTGGTTAGCGTCGGGCCGGTGCTGCTGGCCCAGATCGAGGTTCGCCATTCCCGGGCCATCGCTCCCACACGTCGGGTGGCGCTCGGGGAGCTGTACCTGCCCACCGACCCGCGGCCGGGGTACGGGGCCATGCTCCTGGCCGCCGTGGTGGGGGCCTGGGCCCATTCCCTGAGCGACGACAACCGCGACGAGCTGGACCGCCTGCTGTGGGACCTCGAGCTTCGCCGGCGCGTCTCCCAGCCCCGCCTGCGGCACCGGTTCCAGACCGACGTGGTGGGCTTGGACCGCAGCCGCCACCGCCTGGTCCGGGCCGGGCGAACCTTGGCCTTGGAGCTCGACGACCACGGCGCGGCGCTGCCCCAGGTCCTCGCAGCCCTGTACGCCGCCGCCACCCTTGATCCGGACGTGCGGCCCGCGGCCTTCGGCCTGCTCCGGCGGGCCACCCGGTGGGAGGGCGAGGCCGACGAGCGCCTGCTGCACTACCTGGCCAGGGACGACGCCGCCTTCCGGTCCCTGCCGTCCGCCGGGGACGAGGGCTGGGCCCTTCGAATCCTGGGGTTCGGGGCCGGGACCGAGCCCCTGCGGGGCGACATCCTGCGCAGGTTCCGCCGTTTGGTGCGCGACGCCCACCCCGACCACGGCGGCGTGGCCGACGAGGCAGGGGCGAGGATCCAAGAGCTGGCCGAGGCCAAGCGGATCCTACTGGCTGGGGGGTAGGGCCCGGAAGGAGCGCGTGGGGCGTCCGCCGGAGAAAACCCCGACCGGGGGCTGCTTCGTGCCAGGATGAGCGCTCAATGTGTTTGAAGTACTCCCTTTCCGGGAGAGGATGCTTTAGGGTGAGTGAACCGGCGGCCAACTCGGCCACTAAAAGTCATTGACGGCCACTATCCGTGGCACTACTCTGGCGGCGCAGGCCGAGAAGCGGAGGACAGGATGAGAGCAAGGCACAGGGTCGTGATGGCGGGTGTGGCGCTGGCCGTCTGGGTGGGCGCGCCGACGGCCGCCTGGGCAGTCCACTGCCCCCCGGGGTCCTACGGATGTGTCCACGGGATCGACGAGGTACGACCGCCCGACAACTTCGGATCCACCCCAACCGACCCCGGCGGCAGCGGGGTTGGCTCTGCCGGCACCGCCCGCACCGGGGTCGGCTCTGCCGGCACGCACGGCACCAACGGGACCAACGGGACCGACGGCACCGACGGGACCAACGGCACCGACGGGAACAACGGCCTGCCCGTGACCGGCGGTGACATAGTTGGCCTCACGGTGATGGGTCTGGGCGCGCTGGGGGTGGGGACCGTCCTCGTCCGGCGCAGCCGCCGACCGGTTCCTGCGAGCTAGCTGAGCCCGAGGGTAAGCTCTCTCACTGCCGAGAGTGGTCAAGTGACCGCTGTCCAAAGCCGATCCAGCAGTATGCGCTTCGACCAGGGGGAGGCCGCGCCCTCGGAGCCCGAGCTCACCATCGTCGGCGACGTCTCGGCCGCCCCGCCCGGTCCGGCCGCGGTGCCGGCCGCCACCGAGCTCGCCGTGGTAGGCCCGGACCAGCCGGCGGAGCCCGACCAGGCCCCCCGGGTCATCGTCGCCGTAGAAGAGGGCGCCCAACGGGTGGAGGTCCGCCCTGCCCGCACCGGCGTCGCCCGGGTGGCCCGAGTCCTCGTGGTGTGCTCCGACGCCGTGGCCGTCGCCGCCGCCATGGCCGCGGCCTACGCCATGCTTCCCTCGCTCTACCTCGACGCCCCCGGCTCGGCCGGCGCCGCCTACCGGCGGCTGGGAATGGTCGCCCTCCCCTTGTGGCTCATGGTCTTCCGTCGTTACCGGCTGTACAACGCCCGCCACGTCACCGGCCGCCGTGACGAGGCGGTTCGGGTGGTGCACGCCATCGGGGTGAGCACGCTGGCCACCGCCCTGGTGGCCTACTTCTTGGACCTTCGCGTGGAGCGGGGTTGGTTCCTCATGCTCTTCGCCGCCGCCTCCGCCGCCGTGCTCTCCGAGAGAGAGCTGGTGCGCTACGGGTTCGCCGTGCTGCGCCGCCGCGGCCACTGCCTGCGGCGGGTGGCCCTCGCCGGCACCGGTCCCGAGGCGCTGGCCCTGGCCCTCGCCTTCGAGGAGAGGCCGGAGTTGGGCTACGCCGTGACGGCACTGGTCGGCAAGCCGGACCAGGTGGAGCCCGAGCTGGCCGGCCGCTACCCGGTCCTGGAGATGAAGCCCAAGCTGGTGGAGGAGCTGCGCCTGGCCGGAGCGACGGGGGTCCTCGTGGCCACCACCGACGTGAGCCTCGACCTGTCGAACCGCTTGATCCGGACCCTCACCGATGCCGGAATCCACGTCGAGCTGTCCTCGTCGCTGCGCGACATCGACGCCACCCGCCTGTCGGTGCGGCCCCTCGGTCGCTTCCCCGTCCTGTACGTGGAGCCCGTCAAGCGTGACGGGTGGCGGCCCGTCGCCAAGCGGGCCTTCGACCTGGCCGTCTCCCTGATCGGGTTGCTGGCGTGCCTGCCACTGCTGGCCCTGGCCGCGCTGGCCGTCAAGCTCACGTCACCGGGCCCGGTGCTGTTCTGCCAGGAGCGGGTGGGTCGCGGCGGCAAGACCTTCAAGCTCTACAAGCTGCGCACCATGGTGAAGGACGCCGAGGCCCTTCTGCGCCGGCTCGAGCTGGAGAACGAGGCCGACGGTCCGCTGTTCAAGATCCGCCGCGACCCCCGCATCACGCCGGTCGGGCGGGTCCTGCGCAGGCTCTCCGTCGACGAGATCCCCCAGCTCGTCAACGTCATCAAGGGCGAGATGAGCCTGGTGGGCCCCCGGCCCGCCATTCCCTCCGAGGTGACGGCCTGGAGCCCGGAGCTGCGGGAGCGGCTGCGGGTGCAGCCCGGCATCACGGGCATGTGGCAGGTGAACGGCCGGAGCAACGCCAGCTTCGCCGACTACCAGCGCTGGGACCTCTACTACGTGGACAACTGGTCGGTCTGGCGCGACCTGGCCATCATGTTCAAGACCATCCCCGCCGTGGTGTGCGCCAAGGGAGCCTGTTAGCAGCGCCCTATGCGGTCGGGGGGCGTAGGGGGGCGTCCTCGGGGTTGAGCTCCTCCAGCTCGCGGTGGGCCGTCTCCGGGTAGGCCAGCACCACCACGAGGGCCAGGATCGCCGGCCCCACCGCCAGCATCGCCATCGCCGGTCCGAGGCTGCCCAGGGAGGTGGCCAGGAAGCCGGCGGCCAGGAGGCCGACGACGCTGCCCACCCGGGCCGGGGCGGTGATAAGACCGTTGGCTCGGCCCCGCAGCGAGGTGGGGAACAGCTCCGGACCGTAGACGCCGAGGGCCGGTACGGTGGCGGCTCCGAGGACCGACCCCAGCACCGACCACGCCCACAGCGGCCATCCGGTGGTCAGGTACATGAACACGGTGGCGCCCACGCCCCCGGCCACGCCGGCCGCGGCCACCAGTCGCCGTCCCCCTTCCGCCATGCGCCCCCCGAGGACGATCCCGATAGCCCCCGGAGTGGCGGTGGCGAAGGTGAAGAGGGCGATCTGGCCGGCGGAGAAGCCCCGCTCCGTCCGCAGGTACTCGTTGCTGAACTGAGCGGCGGGGGCGATGAAGACGTTCAGCAGGAACCCTGACGCGGCGAGGAGAAGGAAGCGCCGGCCGTGCCCGGCCATGGGCGCCTCGACGTGGGCCGCGCCGAACCGGCGGCTCTCGGGCAGCCTCCGGGACACGCTGGCCACGAGGGGGAGCCCCGCCAGGGCGGCGGCGTACAGCAACCGCCACGCCGGCTCGCCCAGGTCGGCTATGGGCAGAAGGAAGACCGCCGCCAGGCCCGCGCCCAGCCCGGCCCACATGGCCAGCAGGCTCACGGCGTAGGCCCGGGACCCGGAGGGCATCTCCTCGGCCGCCATGATGCCTACGACGACCACGCCGGCGGTCACGAAGCCCCGGGCCACGACCTGGCTGGCCACCAGGAGCGGCAGCGACGGCACCACCGCACCTGTGGACGTGAGGATGCAGCCTGCCGCGCCGGCCAGCACCAGCACCCGCTTGCGGCCCAGGCGGTCGGCAAAGGCCACCAGGCCCACTGCCACCACCACATCGGCTCGCACCACGGCCAGGGCCACGCCCTGGGCCGCCCTGGGGGCGTCGAACTCCTCGGCCGCGAAGGTCATGGTCTGGGTCAGGAGCGTGCCCAGGTACCCGAGCACCACGGAGACCGCGCACAGAGCGGCCAGGGCGTGCCTGGCATGGGCGTCGAGGCGTTGGGGAGGGCTCCACCACGGGGTGCCGGGGCGGGGCAGGAGCCGCCCGATGTGGCGGCGGACGAGCAGGTCGAACAGCCACCCGAAGTAGGCGACGTCGGAGCGGTACTCCACCGTCTGGCGGACCCGGCTCAGACCCTCGCCTCGGGCCTCGACCTCCACCCGTCGCAGGTAGTGGCCGAACGGCCCCTCGACGGCCTCGAAGGTCGAACCGTCGCCCGCCCTCTCCAGGACCACGCCGTCGCGGGGCGCCAGCACGCGCTCCACGGCCGTGTCCTCCAGGGTGGCCTCGGTGACGACTCGGCTCACGGGAGCGTGCGGAGCATACTGACGGCGTGGACCGGTTGGTCGTGCGGCCCGGGCCGCCACTCGAGGGCTCGGTGAGGGTGTCGGGGGCCAAGAACTCGGTGCTCAAGCTGCTGGCTGCCACCCTGCTGGCCGAGGGCGAGCACGTCGTGCGGAACGTCCCGCGCATCGCCGACGTCGAGACCATGTCCGACCTCCTGTCGTCCATGGGGCTCGTGGTGCAGCGCCGGCGCCCCGACGAGCTGGTGGTGCGGCGACCGGCCCGCATCGTGCCCGAGGCCCCCTACGACCTGGTCGAGCGCATGCGGGCCTCCATCGTCGTGCTGGGGCCCCTCCTCGCCAGCCAGGGCCAGGCCCGGGTGGCCATGCCCGGCGGCGACGACCTCGGCTCGCGCCCCATCGACCTGCATCTCCAGGGCCTGCAGCAGCTCGGTGCCACCTTCGACTTCGCCCACGGCACCATCGAGGCCCGGGCCGACCACCTCGTGGGCACCTCGCTCCTTCTGGAGTTCCCGAGCGTGGGCGCCACCGAGAACATCCTCATGGCCGCCGTGAAGGCCAAGGGCACGACCGTGGTGGAGAACGCAGCGCGCGAGCCGGAGATAGCGGACTTGGCCGCCTTCCTCAACCGCATGGGGGCCCGCATCGTGGGCGCCGGCACCCCCACCATCGAGATCGAGGGCGTCGACGAGCTGAGCCCCGTCGAGCACGAGGTCATACCCGACCGGGTCGAGGCCGCCACTTTCCTGGCCGCGGTCGGCATCGCGGGCGGGGAGGTCACCCTGGAGGGCGCCCGTCCCGACCACATGGACATGCTCATGCAGAAGCTGGGGGAGATGGGGTTGCGCACCTCGCCCACCGGGGAGGGGATATGGGCCTCGTCGCGGGGCCGGCTCCGCTCCGTAGACGTGTCGACCCTGCCCTACCCGGGGATCGCCACCGACTACAAGCCGCTGCTGGTGTCACTGCTGT
>JALYHE010000203.1 GCA_030776705.1 Actinomycetota bacterium
CCCCCGCCCAGGCGGGAGCCGGACGGCTTCCCCCTGGCCCTGGCGCTGGTCCTCCTCGTGGTGCCGGGCGCCTGGTTGGTGCGGGCCCTCAGGCGGCGGGCCTCGGCGCCGGGCCGGTCGGCCTCCAACACCGTTTGATCACTCGACCCACCTATGACGCGTCGCAGTGATCAAACCGGACGGCGCCCCGCCCGGCGACCTCAGGCCTGCAGCTCGAGCAACGCCTCCGCGATCTGAACGGTGTTGAGAGCGGCCCCCTTGCGCAGGTTGTCGCCGGCCACGAACAGGCTGAGCCCGTGCTCGACGCCGGGGTCGGCCCGGAGGCGGCCCACGTAGGAGGGGTCCCTGCCGGCCGCCTGCAGCGGCGTGGGCATGCCGGCCAGCTCCACGCCGGGGGCGGCGGCCAGCATGTCCCGGGCCCGCTCGACGGGCACGGGCCGCTCCAGCTCCACGTTGAGGCTCACGCAGTGGCCGGTGAACACCGGCACTCGGACGCAGGTGCAGGAGACGGCCAGGTTGGGCAGGCCCAGGATCTTGCGACTCTCGTTGCGGAACTTGTGCTCCTCCTCCGTCTCGTCGTCCACGAAGGCGCCTGCCACCGGCAAGACGTTGAAGGCGATTGGGCCCGGGAACTTGAACGGCGGCGGGTAGTCGAGGGCGTCGCCGGAGCGGGCCAGCTCGGTGGCCCGCTCACCGGTCTTCCTCACCTGCTCGTCCAGCTCGAGCACGCCGTTGCGCCCAGCGCCGGAGACGGCCTGGTAGGTGGACGCCACCAGGCGTCGCAGGCCGCCCTCCCGCTGAAGCGCCTGCAGCGGCGGCATGCAGACCATGGTGGTGCAGTTGGGGTTGGCCACGATCCCCTTCGGGATGGACGCCAGGGCGTGGACGTTGACCTCGGGGACCACGAGCGGCACCTCGGGGTCCATCCGCCAGGCCGAGGAGTTGTCCACGACCACCGCTCCGGCCGCCGCCGCCCGGGGGGCCAGCTGGCGGGAGGCGCGGGCCCCGGCCGACATGATCACCACGTCGAGCCCCGAGAAGTCGGCCGTGGCCGAGTCCTCGACCTCCACCTCACCGCCGGCCCAGTACAGGGCCCGACCGGCGGAGCGGGCGCTGGCGAAGAAGCGCACCTCCCCGGCGGGGAAGGAACGCTCCACTAGTACGTCGCGCACCACCTCGCCCACCATGCCGGTGGCGCCGACCAGGCCCAGCCTCATGACCTCGATCGTACGATCCCCGAGAGGCACCCGAGAGCCTTGGCCAGGTCCTTCACGGCCAGGGCGGCTGGGACGAGGGCCCACACCAGCGGCGACGACCGGCGCCGGGCGGCGCGGGCGAGTGGCACCGAGAGGTACACGCCGGCGCCCGTGGCCACCGCGGCCCGCCCCGGGATCCCCCCGCGCCAAGCCAGGATCGGCCCGAGGCCGTAGGCGAGTATCCGGGCCAGGTTCCGCCCCACCAGGAGGGGGTCGCCCGACTCGCCGTCGCCCACTCCGTAGCCGTGATACATGCGGGCCGTGGCGGCCAGGCTGGGCCGCTGGTCCCATGTGACCACGGCGTCGGCGGCCAGCACGGCCCTGTGCCCGGCTGCGGCCACGGACCGGCCGAAGCCGACGTCCTCGGCCGTGGCCAGGTCCTCGGGGAAGCCGCCCACCGCGCTCCACGCCTCCCGGGTGAAGGCCATGGAGCGACCGGTTGGCAGCGTGGGGTCGAAGACCCGCCCCAGCAGGAGGCCGTAGAGCCGGCCCCACGGCCCTTGGCGCCTGGCCTCCTCCACCACCGGGTAGCACGACAGCGCAAAGGCCTCGTCCACGGCGCCGGTGACCGCCGGCTCGTACAGGCCCGTGACCAGGTCGGGCGGGTCGGGTTCGGCGAAGGCGGCCCGCAGCCCCGCCAGCCAGCCGGGACGGGGCCGGCATCCGACGTCGGTGCAGGCGACGCGGTCGTGGGCGGCGACGGCCACGCCGGCGTTGCGGGCGGCGGAGATTCCCCTCCTCGTGCCGTCCCGGTGGAGCACCCGGAACCGGTCGCCCCTGGCCACCAGCCGGTCGAGGATCTCGCCGGTGCCGTCGGTGGAGGGGTCGTGGACGTAGACCACCTCGTCGCCGTCGCCGAGCTGGGCCGCCACGGCCTCGAAGCTGGCCTCGATGGCGTCCGCCTCGTTGCGGACGGGGACCACCACGGTGATAGGAGGGCCCTCGAGGCCGGCGCCGGGACGGTTGGCCGCCCCGGCCAGAACCGACACCAGCCGGGAGGCGCAGGTGGGAAGGTCGGCGGCGGCGGCCACGATCTTTCGGCCCTCCTCGCCCATGGTGGCCCTGGTGGCCGGATCGGCCAGGCAGGCCAGGGCCTCGGCCACCTGCGCCGGGGAGCCGGGGTCCACGGCCGCCCCCGCGCCTCCGAGCCGCTCCGTGGGAGCGCCGCCCCGGCTGGCTATCACGGCCACCCCGGCGGCCATGGCCTCGTCCACGACCATCGACCACCCCTCCCCGCCGGCGTTGGTGGGGCCGGGACGGGTGGTGACGGCCACCGCCTCCACGCCGGGCAGCACCGTGCCGACTTCGGGCACGCGGCCGAGGAAGGAGACCCGCTCGGCCACACCGGCCTGGTCCGCCAGCCGCTCCAGACGGGATCGCTCGCCGGGGGAGGCGGCGTCGTCCTCGCCGATGACGACCAGGTGCCAGTCCCCGGCCTCGGGCCGGGCCAGGGCGGCGACCACGTCGTCCACCCCCTTGTAGGGAAGGAGGCGGCCGACGCAGGCCACCACAGGAAAGGCGTCGGCGGGCAGCCCTGCCTCCTCGAGCCGGTGCCGGGCATCGGCACGCGGCAGGGGAGCGGCGTCGGGCCGGGGAGGGGGCACGAGGACGGCGTCGCGCCGGCGGGTGGCCCGAGCCGTGAGGGCGCTGTTGGCCACCACCGCCGTGCTCAACCGGCCCAGGGGGGCGGCCAGGGGCCGGTCGTGGAACAGGTCGTGCTTCATCCACACCACCGGCAGCCCGACCAGCCGGCCGGCCGGCACGGCGACGGCGGCGCACTTCACCGAGTTGGCCAACACCACGTCGGGCCCGTCCCGGCGCCAACGGCGGGCCAGCGTCACGGCCGAGCGGGCCAGGTCGACGGGCCGCTTACCCGTGGGCAGGACCACCAGGGGCCCGCCCCGCTCTCGCACGGCGGCGCTGATGGGTGACTCACCGAGGGCGACGAAGCGCAGGTCCAGCCGGTGCCGCTGGTGGTCCAGGAGCGAGAACAGCATGGACTCGGCACCACCGAAGCCGCCGACGGGGAGGACCACGTCGACCCTGAGGGGACGGGTCACGACAGCTGGGGCACGGGCTCGGGGAGAGCTTCAGGTGGTGAGTCCGGGCCGGGCCCAGGCTCGGCCAGCTCGAAGCGGGCCATGGCCAGCAGGGCGCCGAGGATGCCGGCCAGGCCGGTGAAGATGACGGCGGCCCGCAGGGTGTAGTCGAACATCCCCTGGCCCAGCACGGTCACCAGGGCGGTGGCCAGGCCGGCGATGAGGCCAGCGT
>JALYHE010000204.1 GCA_030776705.1 Actinomycetota bacterium
GCGCAAGGGTGGCGGCCAGGAACGTCGGGGCCAGCCCCAACTTCCTCACCACCATCCCTGGCTCCGGTTTCCCACGTCGTGTTCGGTCGACACCACTGTCTCCGGTTCCGGCGACCACACCCCGTCGATGAGGTGCGGCTAGCAGCAGCCGAGTCGAGTTCCTACTTGGGGCGATCTCACACTTGACGCAGACCCCACAACACCATGTAGCCATCAGCGGCCAGGAGTCCGAGCGTGGCGGCACCGCGAGCCGGGCCGCGCCGGGCGTGGCAGAAGAACCAGACCGTCAACCCTCCATCGTTGGAAGCAAGCGAGGTGCACCGTGAGCGGAGAGCAACAGCTCGAGCGCTCTGTCCTGGAGAGCAAGGAGCGCGACGAGCTCCACGCCATCGCGGATGCCCTGGGCCTCAAGCCGGCATCCCGCACCACCAAGGCCAACCTCGTGGGCCAGATCCTGCGGGCCACCGGCGTCGAACCCGTTGGGCGAGGCCTTCTCCCTCGCCTCTCCGGCGCTGGCCGTCTCTCCGTTGCCCTCGACGTCGACCCCGGTGGCCCTCAGGATCTGGCCCACGAGGTTGGCCTTGGTGGTGCGTGACGCCGGCTTGAGGCCGAGCGCCTCGGCGATGGCGTGGAGCTCGTCTCGCTCCTTGCTCTCCAGGACAGAGCGCTCGAGCTGCTGCTCTCCGCTCACGGTGCACCTCGCTTGCTTCCGACAGTGGATGGTTGAGGGTCTTGCAGTTGGGGGACGGCCTGGGTGACCTGGCTCACCACCAGGTCGATAATCTCGGCGATCGTGACGTCGATGTCCCGCGATACCACCACCGGGACGCCGTGGTCGCCGGCCAGCGACTTCACGTAGCTCTGGACCTTGCGGATGTTCTCGAAGGAGTCGAGGTAGCGCTCGGACGGCCGGTTCCGCACCTCCTCGGCCCGCATGAGGAAGTGACTGCGGTGCTGCTCCTCGTCGTCGGTGGTGATGACGATCGGCACCACCATGGCCTGGCCCTTGAACCGGGTGCCGTCGACGAAGCCGGGCACCACGTGGACGCCCTCGACGATGAGGTCGCTGCCCTCGTCGGCGGCTCGGGCCATCAGCGCGTCGATGCCCACGGCCACGGCCGACGTCTGCTCGCGGAAGCCGATGATCACGGGATCGGCCTCCTCGGGAACCGGGTTCTTCAGCAGGCGGCCCACGTCGTACGAGGAGCTGTGCAGGGTGGGCATGAGGTCCTCGCTCAGCATGGCCCTCATCACCTCACGGATGGCGTCGGTGGGCACGACACGGTTGATCCCCAGGCGGTTGGCCAGCATGGTGGCGATGGTGGACTTGCCCACTCCGGCCGAGCCGCCCAGGAGGACCACCACGGGGATGTCGAGCTGGAGCACCATCTGCCAGTTGGCGAAGGCCACGGCGTAACGGGCTCCCAACTCCTTCTCCAGGACTTCCACCACGAGGTCGGTGAGGTCACCGGTCGAGACGGACGCGCGCTGGCCGGCGTGCAGGCGGTCCTCCACCACCTGGGCGACCTGGTAGGCCTGCGCCGGGGCCAGCCCGGTGGCCATGACGCGAGAGGCCATGAGGCCCTTCGAGTACGGGAGCGCGTACTCCTGGCCGCTGATCACGACGTGACGCTGTTGGTTTTGGGTCAAGGGTCGGGGGTCGCCTTCCGGCGGGGTCGACTGCTGCTAGCCGCACCTCGTGCGAAAAAGGTGTCGCCGGTGGCCCGGCGAGGTGGTTCGGACCGCACACGACGCCAGGAGATCGGAGCCAGGGATGGCTGGAGGAGACTGGGCTCGTCCCTGGTGCTGCGCCGGGGCTCACCCAAAACGCTCCTGGCCGACACCCCTGGGCCATCTCCCGGGCGCCCCTCCGAGGAGGCACTCGCACCGGAGTTCGGCGAGCGATGTCGCGCTCATGCTACTAGTTGAGGGCCCGATGCGGCAAAAGGGGGAACCGGGACCTCCGAGCGCCAGCCTGGGGCGTTTCTGCCACAGTCGTCGGCGTGGAAGCGGTCCTCGAGGCCCGCGGCCTCCGGAAGTCGTATCGCGGGCGCCAGGTGGTCACCGGCGTCGACCTGTCCGTGGCGGCCGGGGAGCGGGTGGCGCTGCTGGGGCCCAACGGGGCCGGCAAGACGACCACTCTGCTCATGCTGCTAGGCGTGGTGACGCCGGACCACGGCACGGTGTCCGTGCTGGGCCACCGCCTGCCCGAAGGCCGCAGCAGCGCCATGCAGCAGGTGGGCTTCGCCGCCGGCTACCTGCCCTTGCCCGATCGACTGCGCGTCCGTGAGG
>JALYHE010000205.1 GCA_030776705.1 Actinomycetota bacterium
ACGACTGGCGCCACGAGGCCCTGGCCGTGGCCGTGCACGCCCGGGCCCTGCTCCGGCGGTGGTGGCGCTGCGAGCTGTCGGTGTCACTCCCCCGACTGCGCCCCGCGGCCGGAGGCTTCGAGCCGGCCGACCCGGTGGGCGACCGCCACTTCGTCCAGCTCATGTGCGCCCTGCGCCTGCTGCTTCCCGACGTGGCCCTGGTGCTGTCCACGCGTGAGGAGCCCGGCTTTCGCGACGCCCTCGTCCGCCTGGGCGTCACCCACCTCTCGGCCGGCTCCCACACCGAGCCCGGCGGGTACGCCTTGAATAGCGAGGCCGAGCCCCAGTTCGAGGTCTCCGACGACCGCACGCCGGCCGAGGTGGCCGACGTCCTGCGGGCGGCCGGCTACGACCCGGTGTGGAAGGACTGGGAGCGGGTCTAGGACCTGGGGCAGGCGGCCTCACGCAGCCGCCACCCGACCGTTTGCACGGCCAGTCGGGAACAGGCCGCGTCGGAGTGATCAAACCCGCACCTAAGGGTCACGGCCGGCCGTAGCCGCCGCCGCCGGGGGTGAGCATGCGCAGGACGTCGCCGGGGCGCAGGCGGACGGTGCACTTGTCGGGCAGCCGCTCGGCGCCGGCCTCGTCGCCCTGGGGCAGGAGCCAGTTCTCGCCTACCTGCCCGGCCTCGCCGCCGTCGAGGCCCCAGGGCCGGCTGGACCGCCGCTCGGTGACCAGCGACACGGTGACCGCCTCGAGCACCTCCAGGTCCCGCTCCACGCCGTCGCCACCGGGCCAGCGCCCGCCCCCGCCGCTACCCCGCCGCAGCCGGTAGCGGCGGACCCGCAGGGGGAAGCTCCGCTCCAGGGCCTCGATGGGAGTGTTGCGGGTGTTGGTCATGGCCGTGTGCACGCCGCTCATGCCGGCCCGCCCGGGCCGCCCCCCCTGGCCCCCGGCCACGGTCTCGTAGTACACCCACCCGTCGCCTCCCACCATGAGGTTGTTCATGGTCCCCTGGCCGGCCGCCCCCACCCGGTCCGGCACGGCCTGGGCCAGGGCGCCGAGGCAGACGTCGGCCACCCGCTGGCTCACCTCCACGTTGCCCGCCCCCACCGCCACCGGCGGCCGGGCGTTGACGATGGTGCCGGCCGGGGCCACCACCTCCACCGGGCGCAGCGCCCCGCCGTTGGGTGGGATGGTGGGGTCGGTGACCGAGCGCAGGGCGAAGGCCACGGCGCTCACCGTCACCGCCTCCACGGCGTTGACGTTGCCGGGGCGCTGCTCGTCGCTGCCCGTGAAGTCGAAGGTGGCGGTGTCGCCCTCGACGGTGAGGGTGACGGCGAGGCGGGCCGGCTCCTGCTGCTCGGGGGCGGGGCCGACCGAGTCCACCTGGTCTTCGAACTCCCAGGTGCCGTCAGGCACCTCGGCCAGCGCGGCGCGCATGCGCCGCTCGCCGTAGTCGCCCACCTCCTCGAGGGGCTGGTCGGCCAGGGCGGCCAGCCGCTGCACGCCCACGACATTGGCCCCGACCTGGGCGTCCAGGTCGCCCTCGCGCTCGCGGGGCGTGCGGGAGTTGGCCACGAGCACGGCCATCACCTCCGGGCCCAGGCGCACGGGAGGGATCCGCAGCCCCTCCTGGTACACCTCGACGGCCTCGGGCGGGATGGACCCGGGCGCCATGCCGCCCACGTCGGCGTGGTGGGCCCGGTTGGCGGCCCACCCGGCCAGGCGGCCGTCCACGTGGCAGGGGGCGACGAGGGTGAGGTCGTTGAGGTGGGTGCCGCCGGCGAAGGGGGCGTTGAGCACCACCTGGTCGCCGGGCTGGAGGGCCTCGTCCCCGAAGGCGTCGATGGCGGCCTGCACCGAGGCCGGCATGGCGCCGAGGTGGACCGGGATGTGCTCGGCCTGGACCAGCAGCTCGCCGGAGGGGGTGAACAGGGCCGCCGAGCAGTCGGCCCGTTCTTTTATGTTGGGGCTGAAGGCGGCCCGGCGCAGGACGCCGCCCATCTCCTCGGCCACGCCGGTCAGCCGGGAGATCAGCACCTGCAGCGAGGCCGGGTCGAGGGTCATGACGAGGTGGTCACGAACCGTCGGCGCGGGTGCAGACCCACGACCCGGCGGGGTGGACCTCGGCCCGCCAGCCCTCGGCCAGCCACACC
>JALYHE010000206.1 GCA_030776705.1 Actinomycetota bacterium
CCCTCAGGGTTCCCCACCCGACGGGGCCCCAGCCCCATCGGGCCCCTCCCCTACGGGCCACCCGGCGGACTCGGGCGGCGTTTCGCCGACGGAGTCCGCCCTCCCTGACGAGCCGTTGGTCGGCGACGTTACCGAGGGTGGAGATGAGGACGAGGGCGTCTCCGCTGTCGAGGACGCCGATGAGCTGGTGGAGCAGGCCGAGGACGCCATCGCCGAGGACGTGTCGGAGCTGGCCCGCCTCACCGTCGAGCGGGACGAGTACCTGGAGCAGCTGCGGCGGCTGCAGGCCGACTTCGAGAACTACAAGAAGCGCGTGGCGCGCCAGCAGACCGAGCACCTGGAGCGGGCCTCGGAGGAGCTGGTGACCCATCTGCTCCCCGTGCTCGACACCTTCGACCTCGCCATGACCCACGGCACCGAGGGCCTGGAGCCCGTCTACCGCTCCTTCCTCGACGTCTTGGAGGGCACCGGACTGCAGCGGGTCGACCCGCTGGGCCAGCCCTTCGACCCCACGGAGCACGACGCCGTGCTCCACGAGGCGGACGAGGACACCTCCACCACCCCGGAGGTCACCGAGGTCCTGCGGGCCGGCTACCGCTGGAAGGGCCGGGTCCTCCGGCCCGCCATGGTGAAGGTCAAGGGCTGAGGCCGAGGAGGCCGCCGTGGCGCCCCAGAGTGAGTGGTTCGAGAAGGACTACTACAAGGTTCTCGGAGTGCCCCAGAGCGCCACCGAGAAGGAGATCACCCGCGCCTACCGCAAGCTGGCCAAGCAGTACCACCCCGACGCCAACCCCGGCGCCGAGGAGCGGTTCAAGGACGTCTCCGCCGCCTACGACGTGCTCGGCGACCCGGCCCGGCGCAAGGAGTACGACGAGGTGCGCCGTCTCGGCCCGGTGGGCAACCCCTTTGCCGGGGCCAGAGCCGGGCGGGGAGCCCCGGGCGGGTTTTCGGCCACGTTCGGGGCCGAGGACCTGGGCGACCTGGGCGACCTTCTGGGCAGCCTGTTCAACCGGGGCCCCTCCGGGCCCGGGCGCACCCGGGCCGGGCCCCGGCGAGGCGAGGACCTCGAGGCCGAGTTGCACCTGTCCTTCAGGGACGCCGTCGAGGGCGTCACCTCTGCCGTCAACGTCAGCAGCGACGCGCCGTGCGCCACCTGCGGCGGCACCGGGGCGGCGCCGGGCACGTCACCGGTCATCTGCGCCACCTGCAACGGCAGGGGCGTGCTGGCCGAGAACCAGGGCCTGTTCTCCTTCAGCCAGCCGTGCCGCTCCTGCGGCGGCACCGGGATGCGGGTGGAGACGCCGTGCGGCACCTGTCAGGGCACCGGCCTCGAGCACCGGGCCCGCCACGTCAAGGTCCGGATCCCTCCGGGTGTCGAGGACTCGCAGCGCATCCGGCTCAAGGGCCGGGGCGGTGCCGGGCACAACGGCGGCCCGACTGGTGACCTGTACGTTGTCGTCCGGGTGGGGGAGCACGAGCTGTTCGGCCGGAAGGGAAAGGACCTCACCTTGCGCCTTCCCGTCACCTTCGCCGAGGCGGCCCTGGGTGCCACCGTCAAGGTGCCCACCCTCGGGGCTCCGGTGAGCCTCCGCATCCCGCCGGGCACCAGGTCGGGCCGCACCTTCCGGGTCCGGGGACACGGTGTGCCGGCCCAGAACGGGAGAGGCGACCTGCTGGTGACGGTGGAGGTCGCCGTGCCCGAGCAGCTCTCGGAGGCCCAGCGAGAGGCAGTGGAGGCGCTGGCGGCCGCCTCCACGGAGTCGCCCCGGCGCCACCTGGGGGTGGAGTGAGCGATGGCGGCCGACAAGAAGCGAGCGGTCTACGTGATCTCAGTGGCCGCCGAGCTGGCCGGCGTGCACCCGCAGACCCTGCGCATCTACGAGCGTAAGGGATTGCTCGAACCGGCCCGCACCGGCGGCGGCAGCCGCCGTTACAGCGAGAGGGACATCGACCGCCTGACACGCATCCAGAAGCTCACCGCCGCCGGCATCAACCTGGAGGGCGTCAAGCGGGTCATGGAGCTGGAGGACGAGAACGAGTCCCTGCGCCAGGAGCTGGCCGAGGCTCGCAATCAGGCCAAGGAGGCGGTGGAGCGCACCCACCGCAAGTACCGGAGGGACCTGGTGCCGGTGCGCAACACGCCCGTCCCTTTCCGCCGCCCCCGCTGACCGGGCGACCATGTCGCGAAGTAGCGCCCCCAGTTGGCACGACTTCGCGACATGAACGGCGTCATACGTCCACGACGAGGGTCACCGGGCCGTCGTTCTCGAGCTCGACGCGCATGTGGGCGCCGAAGCGGCCCGTGGCCACGGTGGCCCCGAGGTCGCGCAGGGCCTGCACCACGGCCTCGACCAGCGGCTCGGCCCGGTCGGGTGGCGCCGCCTCCGACCACGACGGGCGTCTGCCCTTGCGGGTGTCGCCGTAGACGGTGAACTGGCTCACCACCATCACGGCGCCGCCCACCTCGGCCACCGACAGCTGCATGGTGCCGCCGTCGTCGAACAGGCGCAGGCCCCACAGCTTGGCGGCCAGCTTCCGGGCCTCGGCCTCGGTGTCACCGTGGGCCACGCCCACCAAGGCCAGGAGCCCGGCGCCTATCTCGCCCACGGTCTCCCCCTCGACCAGCACCCGGGCCCGACCCACCCGCTGCACCACGGCGCGCACACCCCCATTCCAACCGCCGGGGGCACGGAGGGCCAAGGGTATGCTGATCAGCCGCCGAGTATTCCCCGAGGGAGGGCGCGTGCCCGCAACGGTGGTGGTCGGGAGCCAGTGGGGTGACGAGGGCAAGGGCCGGTTCACCGACCTCCTGGCCAAGGAGATGGACGTGGTGGTCCGCTACCAGGGCGGCCACAACGCCGGGCACACCATCGTGGTGGACGGTGACACCTTCGCCCTCCAGCTGGTCCCGAGCGGCGTGCTCTATCCCCACATAACCCCGGTGATCGGCAACGGGCTGGTCATCGACCCGTCGGTCCTGCTGGCCGAGGTCGACGCCCTGCGCCAGAAGGGCGTGGACGCCAGCCGTGTGAAGCTGAGCGGCAACGCCCACCTGATCATGCCCTACCACCAGGAGATGGACCGCGCCATCGAGCGCAGGCTGGGCCAGAACAAGCTGGGCACCACCAAGCGGGGGATCGGGCCTGCCTACGCCGACAAGGCGGCCAGGGTGGGCCTACGAGTGCAGGACCTCCTCGATCCCAAGATCTTCCGCCAGAAGCTGGACGTGGTGCTGAAGGAGAAGAACGCCATCCTGGCCAAGGTCTACAACCGGCTCCCGCTCGACGCCGAGCAGATCGCCGACACCTACTTGGAGGAGTACGCGCCGAGGGTGGAGCGCATGATCGCCGACACCGTGGGCCTGGTCCACGAGGCGCTGGAGGATGGTCGCAACGTCATGCTGGAGGGGGCTCAGGCCACGTTCCTGGACCTCGACCACGGCACCTATCCCTTCGTCACCTCCTCGAACCCGGTCGCCGGCGGCGCCTGCACCGGTGCCGGCATCGGGCCCTGTCACGTCGACAGGGTGATAGGCGTGGCTAAGGCCTACGTGACGAGGGTGGGCTCGGGCCCTTTCCCCACCGAGCTGCACGACGAGCTGGGCCAGGCCATGGTGGACCGAGGCCACGAGTACGGGGTCAACACCGGCCGGCGCCGGCGGGTGGGATGGTTCGACGCCGTCATGGTCCGCCACGCCGTGCGGCTCAACTCGCTGACCGAGGTCGCCCTGGCCAAGCTCGACGTCCTGGACAGCTTCGACACCATCAAGGTCTGCGTGGCCTACGAGGCCGACGGGGTCCGCCACGAGCACCTGCCCTACCACCAGTCGGTGCTGCACAAGGTGAGGCCGGTCTACGAGGAGCTGCCCGGCTGGCGCCGTGACCTCTCGGGCGCCACCTCTCTCGGCGACCTACCCGGCCCGGCCCGCCAGTACGTCGAGTTCCTGAGGGACCAGATCGGCGTTCCCATCCACCTGATCAGCGTGGGGCCCAGCCGCAAGCAGTTCGTGGCCGTGGCGTGAGGCCGGCTTGAAGGTCTGCGTGGTCGGCGGTGGGGGCCGCGAGCACGCCCTCGCCCACGTCCTCGGCCGCACCGCCGAGGTGGTGCGGACGCGTGCCGACCCGGGCGGCGTCGACGCCGACCTGTACGTGATCGGTCCGGAGCAGCCCCTGGTGGCGGGGCTGGCCGACAGGCTTCGGGCCGATGGCCACCTGGTCTTCGGCCCCGGGGCGGACGGCGCCCGCCTCGAGGGGTCCAAGGCATGGATGAAGGAGGTCCTGGTCGAGGCCGGCGTCCCCACCGCCGCCCACGGCACGTTCGACGAGCTGGAGCCCGCCATCCAGTTCCTCAAGTCGCTCCCCGGCCTGTACGTGGTGAAGACCGACGGCCTGGCCGGAGGCAAGGGCGTCCTGGTGACCGAGTCCATCGACGAGGCCGTGGACGACGTGCGGTCAAAGCTGGACGGCTCGTCGTTCGGGGCCGCGGGGCGCAAGGTGGTGATCGAGGAGGGCCTCCGGGGACCGGAGCTGTCGCTCCTGGCCGTATGCGACGGGCGCAAGGCCGTCCCCCTCGAGCCGGCTCGCGACTACAAACGCCTCCTCGACGGCGGCGCCGGTCCCAACACCGGTGGGATGGGTGCCTACTCGCCGGTCGAGGAGGCCGGGCCGGGGCTGGTAGAAGAGGTGATGGACAGGGCAGTGGGCCCCACACTCGCTTACTTGCAGCGGATGGGCGTGGACTACAGGGGCGTGCTCTACGCCGGCCTGATGCTCACCCCGGAGGGCCCCAAGGTGCTCGAGTACAACGTGCGCTTCGGCGATCCCGAGGCCCAGGTCGTGCTGCCCCGCTTCAGCGGCGACCTGGCTGCCTTCCTGTACGAAGCTGCCGCGGGGAGGCTCACCATCGAGGCGTCGTTCGCCGAGGACGCCTGCGTGACGGTGGTGCTGGCGGCCGAGGGGTATCCGGCCTCGCCCCGGTCGGGTGACGTGGTGGCCGGCGTGGAGGAGGCGGAGGCCGTCGAGGGCGTGGTGGTGTTCCACGCCGGTGTCTACCGGGACGGCGAGGGTCGTCTAGTAACGGCAGGGGGCCGCGTCCTGGACGTGACGGCGCTGGGGCCCGACCTGGAGGAGGCCCGGCGGCGGGCCTACGAAGCGGTCGCCCACATCTCCTTCCCCGGCGTGCAGTATCGGGGGGATGTCGCAGCATGAAGGTCGCCGTGATCATGGGCTCGCCCAACGACAAGGAGAAGATGCGGGGAGCGGTCGAGATGCTCGAGCGGTTCGGCATCGAGGTCGACGAGCGGGTGCTCTCGGCCCACCGCACGCCCCACGAGGTGGCCGCGTTCGCGTCCGCGGCGCGCCGGGACGGGTACGCGGCGGTGATCTGCGGGGCCGGCATGGCCGCCCACCTGGCCGGCGTGGTGGCGGCCCACACCACCCTTCCAGTGGTCGGCGTGCCGCTCTCGGGCGGTGCCCTGAACGGCGTGGATGCCCTGTACGCCACCGTGCAGATGCCGCGGGGGATCCCAGTCGCCACCGTGGCCATCGACGGGTCGGCCAACGCCGGCGTGCTGGTGGCAGAGATGCTCTCCATAGCCGACGAGATACTGGCCGAGGAGCTGGCCGAGTTCCGCGCCGGCGGAGCCCGGTGAGGCATCGCCCGACCTCGGGATCGGGGGCGCGAGGGTGATTCCGCGCTATACCCGACCCGAGATGGCGGCACTGTGGAGCGACGAAGCCCGCTTCGCCACGTGGCTCGAGATCGAGGTGTTGGCCGTCGAGGGCTGGGCCCGGCTGGGCGTGGTTCCCGCCGACCACGCCCAGGCCGTTCGGGAGAGGGCCCCGCAGGTCACGCCGGCCTTCGTCGACGCCGTGGCCGAGCGGGAGAGGGTCACCGACCACGACGTGGCCGCCTTCGTTGACGTGGTCCAGGAGGCAGTGGGGCAGCCCGAGGGCAGCTGGGTCCACTACGGGCTCACGTCCTACGACGTGGTGGACACCGCCCTGTCGTCCCGGCTGGTGAAGGCGTCCGATCTGCTCCTCGACGCCAGCAGCTCCCTCGTCGCTGCCCTCAAGGGCCGGGCCCTGGAGCTCCGGGACACGGCCATGGTCGGGCGCACCCACGGCGTCCACGCCGAGCCCGTCACCTTCGGGTCCAAGCTGGCGCTGTGGTGCCTCCAGGCCAACCGGGACCGTGAGCGCCTCCGGGCCGCCCGCCGGGCGGTTGCGGTGGGCAAGCTGTCGGGCGCGGTCGGCGCCTACTCCACCACCGATCCCGCGCTCGAGGCCGACGTGTGCGAGCGGCTCGGGTTGCGGGCCGTGCCGGCGTCGCAGGTCATCGCCCGTGACCGCCACGCCGAGTACCTCTGGGCATGCGCCTCGGCGGGGACCACCGTGGAAGCCATCGCCACCGAGGTCCGCCACCTCCAGCGGACGGAGGTCTCGGAGGTGTACGAGCCCTTCGGCGCCGGCCAAAAGGGGTCCTCGGCCATGCCCCACAAGCGCAACCCGGTGGTGTGCGAGCGGCTGTGCGGCCTGGCCCGCTTGCTGCGCGGCTACGTGACCGCCGGCCTGGAGGACGTGGCCCTCTGGCATGAGCGGGACATCTCCCACTCCTCCGTCGAGCGGGTGGTTCTGCCCGACGCCAGCCACCTCGCCTACTACTCCCTGCGCAAGATGGCGGAGGTGGTGGAGGGCCTGGAGGTGGATGCCGGTCGCATGCTGGAGAACCTCGAGCGCTCCTACGGCGTGGTGTTCAGCCAGCCCGTCCTGCTGGCCCTGGTGGGTTCCGGCCTCGACCGGGACACCGCCTACCGCATCGTGCAGCGCAACGCCATGGCCGCGTGGGAGCAGGGCAAGCACCTGCGGACCCTGCTGGAAGGAGACCCGGACGTGGTCCTTTCTGCAGCGGCCCTCGACCAGGCCTTCGACCTGGGCCGGGCCCTGCGCAACGCAGGGCGCGTCTTCGACCACCTCGAGGCAGTCGAGTGACCAGGCTCCCCCTGCTGCGCTCGGGCAAGGTCCGGGAGGTCTACGACGCCGGGGACGGCCACCTGCTCATGGTGGCTTCCGATCGCATCTCCGCCTTCGACGTGGTGATGGCCGAGCCCGTCCCGGACAAGGGCCGGATCCTCACCGCCATCACCGCCTTCTGGCTGGCCCACCTGTCCGACGTGGCCCCCGGCCACCTGGTCTCCGTGGACCCCGACGACTTCCCCGAGGAGGCGGCCGAGATCCCCGATGCCGCGGGGCGGACCATGCTGGTGCGCCGGGCCGAGATGCTGCCTATCGAGTGCATCGTGCGCGGCTACCTGTCCGGGTCGGCGTGGAAGGAGTACCGCTCCAAGGGCACCGTGCACGGCTACCCCCTCCCCCCCGGGCTCGAGGAGTCGGCCTCCCTTCCGGAGCCGCTGTTCACCCCCTCGACCAAGGCCGACACCGGCCACGACGAGAACATCACCTTCGAGCTGGCCTGCTCGCTGGTGGGCACCGACGTGGCCAACGCCGCCCGGAGCATCAGCCTGGCGTCCTACGCCCGGGCGTCGAAGTGGGCCGCCGACCGGGGGGTCATCGTGGCCGACACCAAGTTCGAGCTCGGCTTCGTCGACGACGAGCTGGTGATCTGCGACGAGGTGCTGACCCCGGATTCCTCCCGGTTCTGGCCCGCGGCGGAATGGCGCCCTGGCGCGGTCCCGCCGTCGCTGGACAAGCAGCCGGTGCGGGACTGGCTGGAGGCCAGCGGCTGGGACAAGCAACCTCCGCCGCCGCAACTGCCCCCCGACGTGGTCGAGGCCACCAGGAAGCGCTACGTGAGCGCCTACGAGCGCCTCACGGAGCGGAGCTTCGACGACTGGTACGGAGTGGGAGGGCGGTGAGCCGCTTCGACGTCCGGGTGGAGGTGAGCCTGCGCCCGGGCATCGCCGACCCTGAAGGTTCGACCATCGAGCGGGCCCTGCCCGCCCTCGGCTTCACCGGGGTACACGGCGTGCGGATGGGCAAGGCCATCCGCTTCGGCGTGGAGGCCGATCACGAAGCCGAGGCGCGCCACACCGCCGAGGAGCTGTGCCAGCGCCTGCTCGTCAACCCGGTCATCGAGGACGCCCAGGTGGAGGTGGCCCCGGCCGCCGGGGAGCTGCGGTGAGCCCCCGCGTGGGCGTGGTGCTCTTCCCCGGGTCCAACTGCGAGCACGACGTGGTGGAGGCCGTGGAGCGGCTCGGTGCCGACGCCGAGGTGGTGTGGCACGCGTCCCGGTCCCTGCCCGACCTCGACGCCGTCGTGCTCCCCGGAGGGTTCGCCCACGGTGACTACCTGCGCCCGGGCGCCGTGGCCCGGTTCTCGCCCGTCATGGAGGCGGTGCAGGAGTACGCCGAGGCGGGAGGTCGGGTGGTCGGCGTCTGCAACGGGTTCCAGGTCCTGGCCGAGGCGGGACTGCTTCCCGGCGCCTTCCAGAAGAACCGGGGCCTCCGGTTCCTGTGCACCATGGTTGAGGTGCGGGTGGAGACCACGAATTCCGTCATCACCTCGACGGCGGAGGGGGGCCAGATCCTCCGCATACCCATCAACCACTTCCAGGGTAACTACACCTGCCCGGAGGCGACTCTGGTCCAATTGCAGGATGAGGACCGTGTGGTCCTACGCTATGTGGACAATCCCAACGGCTCCACCGATTCGATCGCCGGTGTCTGCAACGAAGGCCGAAACGTGGTGGGGCTGATGCCCCATCCCGAGCGGGCCAGCGACGCCTTGCTGGGGTCCGAGGACGGCCAGGTCCTGCTCGGTTCCCTCCTGGCCGGTTAGGACGCAGCGTCTAGGCGGTCTCGGCGACGCCCCCGCCGCCGCGGCGGATGCCGGCCCGGCGCAGCACGCCGGGGTCGACCCCCTGCTCCCGCCAGGCCGCGTAAGTGATGCCCTTGCGCTCGCCGTAGTCCCGGGCCGCCTGGACGAATTCCTCCTCGAGCTGGGCCAGGTCGACACCGTTCGACTTGGCGGCCAGCTCCGCTTGCAGGTCCATTCGCTCCTGGCGCAGCTGGAGTCGGGTCAGCGCATCGGCCTCTTCCATCCTGGCCTCGATGTCGGCCAACCGCTTCTGGATGGATTCCGGTGTGCGCTTGCGGCCTCTCTTTGGACGATGAGCCTCGAGGGCCTCTAGGTAACGACGCACGGCTCGGCCCTGCTCCCTTCCGAGCGCCAGGGCGTCCTTGTGCTCCTGTGACATGGGCGATTTGGCTCGCTTGGCCTTGGCTGGCATGCAGCAATTGTGGACTCGCCTGTGCAGGGATTCAAGTCAACCGGGATTGGCATTACGACGGCACGGCGCGCCGGTACGGTGGAGCCGTGGGCGAAGCGGTTCACACGGCTTTGGGCTTGACCGACGAGGAAGCCATGGCCATTGAGCGCATCCTGGGCCGCCGGCCCAACCACCTCGAGCTGGCCATGTACGCCGTCATGTGGAGCGAGCACTGCTCCTACAAGTCCTCCCGGCTCCACTTGCGCCGCCTGCCCACCGAGGCGCCGCACGTGCTCGTGGGCCCGGGGGAGAACGCCGGCGTGGTCGACGTCGGCGACGGGGTGGCCGTGGCCGTGCGCATCGAGAGCCACAACCACCCGTCGGCCGTGGAGCCCTACCAGGGCGCGGCCACCGGGGTGGGAGGCATCCTGCGCGATGTCTTCACCATGGGCGCCCGGCCCATGGCCCTGATGGACGCCCTGCGCTTCGGCACCCTCGACGACCCCCGGACCCGGTGGCTCTTCGAGGGGGTGGTGAGCGGCATCTCCGGATACGGCAACTCCGTTGGCGTCCCCACCGTCGGCGGCGAGGTGGTCTTCGACGAGACCTACGCCGAGAACCCGTTGGTGAACGTGCTGTGCGTCGGGGTCATGCCCGCGTCCCGCCTGGTGCTGGGCCGGGCCAGCGGCACCGGCAACGTGGCCGTGCTCCTCGGCTCCACCACGGGACGGGACGGCATAGGCGGGGTGAGCGTGCTGGCCTCGGCCGGCTTCGGCGAGGCCAGGGCCGAGGAGGCCAAGCGCCCGAGCGTGCAGGTGGGCGACCCGTTCGAGGAGAAGCGGCTCATCGAGGCCTGCCTGGAGCTGCTCGACGCCGGCCTGGTCGTCGGCATTCAGGACCTCGGTGGGGCGGGCCTCACCTGCGCCGCCAGCGAGACGGCGGCTCGGGGCGAGGCCGGCATGGACGTGTACGTGGACCAGGTGCCGCGCCGGGAGCCGGGCATGGAGCCCTTCGAGGTGATGACCAGCGAGAGCCAGGAGCGCATGCTGGCCATCGTCACCCCGGCTGCCCTGGACCGGGTGCTCGACGTGTGCGGACGCTGGGAGGTGCGGGCGTCGGTGGTCGGCACGGTCACCGAGGGAGGGCTCCTGCGGGTCCTCGACCGGCCCGGGGGCCAGGTCCTGGCCGAGGTGCCGGCCTCCTCCTTGCACGACGGCGCCCCGGTGTACGAG
>JALYHE010000207.1 GCA_030776705.1 Actinomycetota bacterium
CACATGCGCCGATCGCTGGACACGTCGGCCCACACCCTGGTCGTCATCGACGTCGACTACGACAACGTGGACCGGGTGCGAGGACCGGCCAAGGGCCGCTTCCGGGCCGAGGAGGGCGTGGGCCTCACCTACCTGCCCTTCGTCGCCAGGGCCCTGGTAGACGCCGTGCGCGACTTCCCCCACGTCAACGCCTCGGTGGGAGAGAACGAGCTCGTCGTGCACCGCTACGTCAACCTGGGCATCGCCGTGGACCTCGAGTACGAGGGCCTCATCGTCCCCGTGGTGCACGACGCCGAAGGCAAGCGCCTGCGGGTCCTAGCCCGTGAGATCGCCGACCTGGCCAACCGGGCCCGCTCCAAGAAGCTGAGCGCCGACGAGATCTCCGGGGGCACGGTCACCATCACCAACCCCGGCGGCTACGGCACCTTCGTCACCGCGCCCATCATCAACCAGCCCCAGGTGGCCATACTCTCCACCGACGGGGTCAGGCCGAGGCCGGTGGCCGTGGCCCTGCCCGACGGCGGCTACGGCATCGTCGTGCACCCGGTGGGCAACCTGGCCCTGGCCTTCGACCACCGGGCCTTCGACGGCGCCTACGCGGCCGCCTTCATGGCCCGCCTCAAGGAGATCCTGGAGACGAGGGACTGGGCTGGGGAGCTGGGGTGACCCGGTGACGCTCCGGGCCCGGTGGCTCGGGTGGGTGCGCTTCGGCGATGCCCACGCCCTCCAGCGGGCCCTGCACCAGCGCTCGGGCGACGACCACCTGCTTCTCCTCGAGCACCCGCCCGTATACACCCTGGGCGTGCGGGGCAGCCTGGACCACGTGCTGGTGCCGCCCGCCGAGGTGGGGGCCGAGCTGGCTCGCACCGACCGGGGCGGTGACGTCACCTACCACGGGCCGGGCCAGCTGGTCGGCTACCCCATCCTCTCGGTGCCCGCCGGGCCGGGCGCCACCCCCCGCTACGTGCACTCCGTGGAGCAGGTGGTGATCGACGCCCTGGCCGACCTCGGTCTCCCCGGCGCCTCCAGGGTGGACGGCTACCCGGGCGTGTGGGTGGGGGAAGCCAAGATCTGCGCCGTGGGCGTGCGCCTGACCCGGGGCCGGTCCATGCACGGCTTCGCCCTCAACGTCGACCCCGACCTCAGGATGTTCTCCAACATCGTCCCGTGCGGCATCCCCGACCGGGGCGTGACCTCGCTGGCCGCCGAGGGAGTGCGGGCTTCGATGAAGGAGGTGGTCGACGCCGTGGTGCGGCGGGCGGCCGAGCGGTGGGGTAGCGGCACCGTGGAGCGCCAGGACGTGGCCTGGCGCCAGCCTCGCACCGCAAGGGCGCCGGTACGGCTGGTGGGCAGGCTGGCCGAGGCGGGCGTCGACGCCTCCCGGGCCCTGCCCGCCCAGGTCAGGAAGCCCGAGTGGCTGCGGACCAAGGCCGAGATGGGCCCCCGGTTCCTGGACCTCAAGACCACCATGCGCTCGCTGGACCTGGTGACGGTGTGCGAGGAGGCGGGCTGCCCCAACATCTTCGAGTGCTGGGGCGACGGCACGGCCACCTTCATGATCAACGGGGAGCGCTGCACCCGGGCCTGCGGCTTCTGCCTGGTCGACACCCGCCGGCCCGGCCCCCTCGACCCCGGCGAGCCCGAGCGGGTGGCCGAGGCGGTGGCCCGAATGGGCCTCGACCACGCCGTGGTGACGGCCGTGGCCCGCGACGACCTCCCAGACGGCGGGGCCGCAGCCTTCGCCGACACGGTCGGGGCCATACGCCGCCGGTGCCCGGGCACGGCCGTGGAGGTTCTGGTCCCCGACTGCAAGGGAGACCCCGAGGCGCTGGATGCTGTCCTCGCGGCCCGCCCCGAGGTGGTCAACCACAACCTCGAGACGGTGGCCCGCCTCCAGCGGGCCGTTCGACCCTCGGCGTCCTACGCCCGCAGCCTGTCCGTGCTGGCCCGGGCCAAGGCCACCGGCCTGGTGACCAAGTCGGGGATCATCCTGGGCATGGGCGAGACCGAGGACGAGGTGCTGGGGGCCCTGGCCGACCTGCGGGCCGTGGGGGTGGACATCGTCACCCTGGGCCAGTACCTGCGGCCCACGGCGGCCCACCTGCCGGTGGCGCGTTGGTGGCGCCCTGAGGAGTTCGACCGCCTGCGGGAGGCGGGGGAGGCCATGGGCTTCGCCCACGTGGAGGCGTCGCCCCTCACCCGCTCCAGCTACCACGCCAAGGCGGCGGCCGGTTCGGCCCGCAAGGATCACGTTCCCGTCACGTCCACCCCGTGACGAGAGGGCTGAGGGCGTTGGCTCTGGCCCTCCTGGCCCTGGGCACGGCGTGCTCGTCCGGCTCCGAGAAGGGCGCCGGCGAAGCCCCGCCCGGCAGCAAGGAGGACGTGGCGAAGGCCTTCGGCCCCGCCGTGGACGAGCTCGGCCTGCGAATCACCAGGGCCGGCCTGGTTGCCCGGTTCGGCCAGCGGGGCTACACGGCTAGCGGCCGCCACCTGGCCGTCTACGTCGAGCCCAAGGGCCCCCTCGGCAACGATGGCTACGTGGCCAACCTCGTGCCCCTGGCCCGGGCCTTCCTCCCGGAGGTGTTCGACCGCTTCCCCCACATCGAGACCTTCGACGTGTGCCAGGAACCGCCCCCGGGCGTGGACGATCGGCCCGAGCCCCGGACCTTCACCCAGCTGGTAGTGCACCGCGACCAGGCCCAGGCCCTGGACTGGCAGAGGCTCGACGCCGCGTCTTTGATGGCGGCCTCCCGCCGGGCACCCAGCCAGCTGGTTCTCGGCGGGGCTCCCGAGGTCCTGTCCTCACCGGCTTGGGCCCGAGCCTCCGCCCAAGCGGTCAGTCCCCGGCCGGGCGGTGAGTGAGCAGCTTCTCGACGCCTCTACGCTCCACGCCGTGAGCGGACGATGAGGGCCGAGCGCCTGGCACGGGTCAGGGCCCGCATGGCCGATGTCGGCGTGGATGCGCTCCTGCTCTCCCTCGGGGCCGACCTGCCCTGGGTCACCGGCTACGAGGCCATGCCCCTCGAGCGCCTCACCATGCTGGTGCTGCCCGCCGATGACCACGCCACCCTCGTGGTGCCCGAGCTGGAGGCTCCCCGGGTGGCCGAGGACCCGTCGGTGTTCTCCCTCCGGCCCTGGGCCGAGAGCGAGGACCCGGTGGCCATCGTGG
>JALYHE010000208.1 GCA_030776705.1 Actinomycetota bacterium
ACCCAGTACTGCACCGTGTCCAACACCAACGTGCTCCCGTCCTCGTCGGGCTCGGTCTCGGCCAGCGTCCGCACCCGGACGGCCCTGACTGCGGGCAACTCCACCACCTGTACGTCCGGTTCGCCGATCACGCCGGGCTTGGGCCTGCTCAGGGTCCGCACCAGCGCGACGAGCTCGTTCTCGGCACTGTCTGGCGCCTCGCGTATGCCCTCGAAGACCATGAGGTCGGCCAGCACCGTGACGTCGCCCGCCATCTGCCACAGCCTGGCGGCGATGATGGCCGACTGGGAGTCGGCCTCGTCGGCAAAGGCCAGCAGCTCCCGGATCATGTGGTCACGGAAGGGCGCCATGGCCGGGTTGTCGGCGATCTCCACGTCCACGGCCTGGGCCGTGGCCTCGGGCCGTAGGGCCAGGTCGGGCTCGCGCACGATCCATCCCTCGGGGAACCGGATGGCGAAGTCCCACCCGTCGCCGACGACCACTCACCACCTCCAATGCAGGGTCTGCGCCATGGTGTCGAACAGCTCCACGAAGGCTTCGGCCAAGGGAAGGTTCGGCGTCGAGAAGGTGAGCACGAGAAGGCTGGCGGTGGCCGGGACCGGGACGAAGTACTGGACGGTCTCCACCACGGCGCCCTCGGCGCCGGCGCCGTCCGCCTCGGCCAACATCTGCCGGCGCAGCCGCACGGCGGCCCCGGCGGGGAGGTCCACCACCTCCACCCGGGCCATCCCTCCCTCTGAGCCGGTGGAGCGGCGCAGACGCTCGACCAGCGCCTGGAGGTTGCCGTCTCCCTCCTCTGGGGCGGGCGTCACCGAGACGACGAGGGAGGCGGCCACCGGGCGACCCTCGATGACGTCGGAGAGGAGGGAGGCGAACACCGCTCCCTGCGCGGCGGCGTCTGTCGTGGCCCGGCGCAGCAGGTCGGCCAGCTGCCGGCGGGCCTCCGCCTGCTCCGGCCCTCGATGCTCGCCTCGTTCGTCGTCGGCTCGAGGTCGAGGTCGAACCAGTTGGCCGGGGTAGCCACCCGCACGTCGCGGGGCGCCCTGGCCGTGGCCTCAGCCATGCCGTCGTGGGCAGACGCCTGTCGTCACGGCAGCACGGGGATGGGCTGCACGGCGGCGCCCCGCTCGCCCATGTCCGTGGTCATCCAGTCGTGGACCGTCTGGCCCGCCGAGACGACGCTGGGCGAGGCGGCAGCGGCGTCGGCACCGACGCCGATCCGGGCCAGACGGGTGGCGCCGCGGCTCAGGTCCGGCATGGACTGGATGGCCGGGACGTCCCTCAGGGCAGGGGAGATCCCGCCCCTGAGGTCGGCCACCTGCTCGCTGTAGCTCTGTCTCAGCGCACCGACGGGGTCGCTCCGCAGCCGAGACAGGTCGTCCCCGTACTGGTCGACCAACGAGCTCGGCTTCAGCGCCGACATGCCGCTCCTGAACGACGGCCCCAGCCCGATACGGGCCTCGGCGCCGTAGTGAGCGGCGACCCGGCCGTACTGCTTGGCCAGTGTGCTCCTGGCCGCTGCCCCCGTGACCCTCCTGCCGGTCGTGCTGACGACCGTACCGGTGACGCCCTTGGGCAGCGACGCCGCCGCCCTGGCGGCGGCACCGCCTCGGTCGGCGCGGCTCATGGCCGTGAACACCCGACCCACGCCGATGATCCCGACGGCCCAGCAGGGTGACGGCACCGGCGGCGAGCGACCAGAGGCCTCGCCCTCGCACATGGCCGACCAGGGCCTCCGAGAGCCGGGCCACCGTGTCCGCCGGGTCGACGTCGACGGCCAAGTCGAGAGACACCTCACGCTCGTCGTCCGGCACGACAACCTCGAGCAGCAACTCCACGAGCCCACGGTAGTGAGCGCCGGCGTGCCCCGACCACGGTCGGCCGGGGTCGTGCCACCTATCCTGGCGGCCGTGGAGCGAACCGGGCGGGGGGACGGGGGAAGGACCACCTCGACGGGACGCCTGTCTCGGCTGCTGCGGCGGCGGCGCCCCGGGCCCGAGCACGTGGGGGCGGAGGCCGCGACCCACCAGGCGGGCTTCAGCCTGGGCATACCCGGCTACCAGGATCCGGTCCTTCTCGGCCAGGGCGGCTTCGGATCGGTGTACACGGCCCGCCAGGTGGCCTTCGAGCGCACGGTCGCCATAAAGGTCCTCTCCGCCCCCGGGCTGGACGCCGACCTGCGCCGGCGGTTCCAGCGCGAGTGCCAGGCCCTGGGGAAGCTCTCGGGCCATCCGAACATCGTGACCGTGTACGACTCCGGCTTCACCGACATGGGACGGGCCTACATCGCCATGAGTTACAACGCCGGGGGGTCACTGGCGGCTCGGACCAAGTCGCAGGGCCCGATGGCGTGGGAGGAAGCCGTCGAGATCGGCGTGAAGCTGGCCGGAGCGCTGGAGACGGCCCATCGGGCCGGCATCCTCCACCGCGACATCAAGCCGGAGAACGTGCTGGTGTCGGCCTACGGCGAGCCGCAGCTGGCGGACTTCGGCTCGGCCGCGATCCACGAGGGGACCGGCCTGCCTTCCGCCGTGATCACGGCCACGCTGCCTCACGCCGCCCCGGAGGTGCTGGGCGACCGCCCGGCGTCCCGGGCCACCGACGTCTACTCGCTCGCCTCCACGATCTTCACCCTCATGGCCGGTCGGCCGGCGTTCGCCCCCAAGCCCGACGAGGACATCCACGCCGTTCTGGCCCGCATCGTCTCCGACCCGCTTCCGGACCTCCGCCCCCGTGGCGTCCCGGACGGGGTCTGCCGCGTGCTGGAGCGAGCCATGGCCAAGCAGCCCACCGCTCGCCATTCCTCAGCCGTCGACTTCGGGAGCGCCCTGCAAGGGGCCCAGGAG
>JALYHE010000209.1 GCA_030776705.1 Actinomycetota bacterium
CTCCAGCGGGGTGTCGGCCGTGGTGGTCAACGTGACCGTCACCCAGCCCACCATGTACAGCTTCGCCAGCGTCACGCCCAACGGGGGCAACGCCAGCTCCAACCTGAACTTCGTGCCCGGCCAGGACGTGCCCAACCTGGTGGTGGTGGCGGTGGGCTCGGACGGCAACGTGCGGGCCTACAACAACGCCGGCAGCACCCACGTGATCTTCGACGTGGTGGGCTGGTTCTCGCCCCAGGCCTAGCCGCGCCCTTCGGGGTCAGCCTGACGGAGGCACGTGCGGATGCGGCTCCTCGCAGGTGCTGTGCCACGGGCCTCGCTGCGGGCCGCTGGCGTTCGATCCCTGGTGCAGGCCCCGATGGCTGGGCTCGAAGAGCACGGCGTCGATGTTGCGGCAGCCGTTGCCGGTGTGGACGTGGTGGGGATGAGAGCCCGGCCCGCCGTGGGGAGGTCCCGGGTCCCGCGCTCCGGCGGCGTCCGAGAGCGGTCCCAGGACGGCGACGCTCGAGAGCCCGGCTATGGCGATCAGTCGCTTCACGTGCTTTCCCCCCGGTGGTTGTCGTTCTCCGGCGCACAGGAGTATGTCCGCGCCGGTCGAGACGGGTCAACGGGCAACGCTAACGTGTCAACCGCCGACGAGGTCGGCCAGCCGGGTGCGCCGGTGAGCGACGAGGACGAACATGACCAACCCCGACGAAGACGAGGCGCTGGGCGTCTTCCAGGACCGCCAGCGGGCCGAGGCCGCCGCCGAGCGGCTACGGGAAGCGGGCGTGGACGAGTCCCACATCCGCGTCGGCCACGACGCCGATTCACGGGCGTCGCTGGAAGCGGAGATGCGCGAGGAGATGGAGGAGAGCTGGCTCAGCCCCCAGGGCGCCTTCCTGGCCCCCAAGGAGGCAGCCAAGGGCCTGTCCCTCGTCATCCCGATCGGTGTCGCCGTGGGCGTGCTCGTGGCCCTGCCGTTCGCCTTCTTCTCCACCTTCGGCGGTGCCTCGATCTGGCTCCGCCTCGTGATCGCCGTGGCCACCGGGGCCATCGCCGGGGGCACCATCGGCTTCATCGTGGGCGGGGGCATGGCGGTCAAGGGCCCGGACGAGCCGCTGGCTGCCGAGCGGGGCGTGCCGGTGCGGGTGGCCGACGCCGGCGACGAGGTCGTCGATGCCCTGGCGGACGAGGACCCCGTCCGCCTGGACACCGTGGCCCCGTCCGGACGCAAGACCTCCACGGTGGAGACGGAGGAGGAACGCTCACCCGACGGCGTGGTGGAGGACCTTGCGGAGACCGCCCGCCAGCCCGAGGGCGACTGGTCGAGGACCCGGCGGGAGGACCAGCGCTCGAAGGAGTGAGCGCCGGGCGCGGGGGGCGCGGCCGCCCGATGATGGCGTAACCCAACACAATACGAACCCCATGCCGCTGTAGCTGGATGCACGTCGCTCCGACCTGAGCCGAGCCTGAGCCGTGTCAAGACCGTGAGGGCAAACGCCTCACGTCATTCAGGCCAAGGTTGCTCGCCCATCCCGCGCCGAGCCCAAGCGGTATCGAGATGCTCGACCTCCAGAAAAGAAGCATCCTCCGGCGAAGGCTTGTACACCCGAAACGTTTGCATCAGCCCAAGGCTGGCCGCGCTCTCCAATGGCCCGACAAAGCTGCAATCGCGGTCGCTGAACGAGGGCAGGCGGACCCACGCGGCCATCTGGTCGGACGTTAGAAAGAACGACGCAGCGTGCGGGTTAGAGGCCCGGACCAACCGGATGTCGGCGCCGAAGGCGGTGAGGTGCAGCTCCGGCGCATCTCCGAGGTCTTGCCACTGAGCGGTGTTGATAGGTCCGTCGATGTAGACCTTGCGGGGTATGGCGGTCGGTGCCACCTCGTATCGGTTCGGTTGCAGGACGCAGCCGGGTCCAGCCGCGTCGTGGAACCAACGGAGCTTGTCGAAGAACAACGGGTCATGAAAAACGAGGTCGTCCTCTATGTAGCAGAACCAGTCGTAGTCTCCGAGGCCTTGGGCCAGCACGTCACGACAGGCGAACGGTACCCACAACGGAGGCACATCGACCCACCGCACTCGAAACAGCTCCGGCGGGATCTCGTCCAACAGGTTCAACTCCGGTAGCGAACACACGACCACGTCGACGTCGTGGGGCCGCGAGGCGGCCGTGCTACGCATGACGCGATGCTCATGATCGATGAAGTTGTGGGTGCAGGAGAACGAACTCAACAGGCTCCGCAGGCACGCCGTGACCGTGTCGGCTCTCCTCCGAACGGGCCCGCTCGAACCGTAGCGCTCGGCGCCTGCCGGGTTATGGACATGTGATACGACCACCAATGTCCGCACCGGGGGACATCCTTGCGCCACGCCTTTCAGAACGCCAGTTGCTAGGGACCACGCAGGGGAGCCCCCATTGTGAGATGACCGGGTTGCCGGGGTCGCCGCTTAGGCTCGTTCCAGGGCGAGCAATCGGCGGCAGCGAACACGAGCACGGGACAGCGCCCGAACGCCGAATACACGTGAGCGCGGTCGCGCGCCGTGTCGGGCTTGTGGAGGTGGCGGGAATCGAACCCGCGTCCTCCGGCTTCTCAGCAGGCCTTCTCCGAGCGCAGCCGGTGATCTGGTCTCGGTCCCCCACTTCGTCACCGGCACCGGCGAGGGACCACAGCCAGCCTTCGTTTCCCCGTCCGCCCGGCTGGCGAGTGCGTACGGGTGAGCCCCGCTGGATGGCGCCGGCACCGACCCGCGGGGCTGGGGTCGGGCCGACGGCGCTAGCTGTTAGGCAGCTAGCGCGTAGTCGACGGTTTCGTCGGCGTTTGTTGTTTTTTCCGGCTCTTTTACGTGGTTCCGGAGACCACGGCTCGCTTCTCCTGCCTCGACCACCGAAGTCGAAGCCAGTCACCCCCGTGTTCGGTCAACGCTTTGGAACGGCGGGACCTTCCCGATTGTACCGGCCCCGAGACCTCTCCCTACTCGGTTTGCTTCAGGGCGGTGTCGATCCCGGCCGCGGCCGCGAGGACCAGCACTCGCAACGGGCCCCGGACGTCGCTCGCGACCTCCAAGGCGTAGTTGTCGGCGGTGGTGAACATCTCCTTGCCCAGGCCGGCCCACTTCTTGGTGATGCGGGCCACCTCTCGCCCGGTCTGGTCCACCACGGCGAAGTCCCACGCCCGCCAGTTCTCGGCCCGGATCTGGCCGAGGGGCCCTCCGGCGGCGTCCTGCAGCCCGAAGCGGATCTTGCCGATGACGTTTTCCTGGGCGATGCGGCCTACCGTCGCCCCCGTCCCGTCGGTGACCTCGACGGTGGACTTGAACACCTTCCGGGGACGGGTGAGGGTGGCGACTCGCTGCCCGGCGGCGTCGTAGACGGCCAGCTGCTGAGCCATGAACTGGTCCAGGTTGGAGACCAGCCTGAGGGCCTTCTTCATCTTCGACTGGCCCTCCTGGCGCACCACGCCCACCTGGTTGCCGGCCTCGTCCCGGACGGCGTACTCGTTGGTGAGCTCCACGAGCTTGGCCTTCTGGTTGAACACCAGGCGGTCGTGGCTGAGCAGGTCAGGCATCAGGTCGTCCTCCTCTCCGGCGCCCGGCCGCGGCCCGCTCCACCTCCCGGGCGGCGTCCCGGGCCGCGATGGCGTGGCGCTTGTCGTAGGTCCTCCGGCCCCGGGCCAGGGCCAGCTCCACCTTGGCCTTCCCGTCCCTGAAGTACACGGAAAGGGGCACCAGGGTCAGGCCCTCCTGCCGGGTGCGGCCCAGCAGCTCGTCGATCTGGCGGCGGTGGAGCAGGAGCTTGCGGCGCCGGCCCGGGTCGTGGCCGCCCACGCCCGAGGCGAAGGCGTACGGCGACACGTGCATGCCGAACAGCCACAGCTCGCCGTCGTCCACCCGGGCGTAGGCGTCCCGGAGCTGCACCTTGGCGTCCCGCAGGGACTTGACCTCGCTTCCCTGCAGGACCATGCCGCACTCGAAGGTCTCCAGCACCTCGTAGTCGTGGCGGGCCCGGCGGTTCTGGGCCACGGGCCGGGTTCCCTTGGGTGCCACCCCCGGAGGGTACCCTCGCCCGGTGCTGCGCCTCGGGTCCGACGTCCACCGCCAGATGGTCGGCCACTGCCTCGACCGACTGCCCGAGGAGGCGTGCGGGCTGCTGGCCGGCCCGCCCGGCCACGACCGGGCCGAAGCCTGCTACCCGGTGAGGAACGTGGACGAGTCGGCCCGCACCTACACCCTCGACCCCCTCCAGCACCTCCACGCCGACCGCGACGCCGAGGAGCGGGGCCTCGAGGTCATCGGCGTCTTCCACTCCCACACCCACACCGACGCCTACCCGTCTCCCACCGACGTGGCCAAGGCGCCCGACCCCGATTGGCACTACGTGGTGGTGTCGCTCCGCCACGCCGAGCCGGCGGTGCGCTCCTTCCGCATACAGGACGGTGCCATCACCGAGGAGCCGGTCGTGGTGGACGACGGGTAGAATTACGAGCGGCCTGGTCAACTTTCGAGGAGGCAACTTGCCCGTTGACGTCCGCCTGCCCACGGTGCTGCGCCAACACGCCGGCGGTCAGGCATCGGTGAAGGCCAACGGGGACACCCTGGGCGAGGCCGTCGAGGACCTGGTGCGCCAGTTCCCGGGCCTGGCCGGCCAGGTGGTCACCCCCGAGGGCACGCTGCACCGCTTCGTCAACGTATACGTGAACGACGACGACGTCCGCTACCTCGACCACCTCGGGACCAAGCTCGACGACGGTGACGTGATCACCATCCTTCCGGCCGTGGCCGGGGGAGGACCGGAGTAGGGCGTGGGTCTGTACGGCAGCATCCTCGACCTGGTCGGCAACACGCCCGTGGTCGACGTCTCCCGCCTGAGCCCCAACCCCGAGGTCCGCATCCTGGCCAAGCTGGAGGGCCAGAACCCGGGCGGGTCGGTGAAGGACCGCATCGCCGTCACCATGGTGGAGGAGGCCGAGAAGGACGGCACCCTGGTGCCGGGCCAGACCATCCTCGAGTCCACCTCGGGCAACACCGGCATCGGCCTGGCCATGGTGGCCAAGGTGAAGGGCTACCGGCTGAAGGTGGTGCTGCCCGAGAACGTCTCCGAGGAGCGCAAGCAGCTGCTCGAGGCCTGGGGGGCCGAGATCATCCCCTCGCCCGGGAGCCAGGGGTCCAACGGCGCCATGCGCCTGGCCCAGCGGCTGGCCGTCGAGAACCCCGACCACTGGTTCCCGTTCCACTACGGCAACCCCGCCAACCCCAAGGCCCACTACGAGGGCACCGGGCCGGAGATCTGGCTGGACTGCCCCGAGATCACCCACCTGGTGGCCGGGCTCGGCACCAGCGGCACGCTCATCGGGGCGGGCCGGTTCCTGAAGGAGCGCAACCCGGCAATCGAGGTGTGGGCCGTGGAGCCGCCCGCCGGCGAGATGGTCGACGGCCTGAAGAACTTCGACGAGGGCTTCGTCCCGCCCGTGTTCAGCGACAACGACGGCTACCACCTGCTGGACCGCAAGAAGGTGGTGGACGCCCGCGAGTCGGTGGAGTGGACCAGGAGGCTGCTCGAGGTGGGCGTGCTCGCGGGCATCTCCTCGGGTGCGGCCATGTCCGGGGCGGCCAAGTGCGCGGCCGAGATCGGCTCCGGCGCCATCGTGGTGGTGCTCGCCGACGGGGGCTGGAAGTACCTCTCAACCGGGGCGTGGACGGAGGACCTGGACACCGTCGCCAACCGGGCCCGGCGCATCGTCTACTTCTGAGGTCCGAGTCTGAGCCGGGCCGGGCCCAGCCTCTAACCTCGCCCGGGTGGACGACCGGCCCATCGGCGTGTTCGACAGCGGCTTCGGAGGCCTCACCGTAGCCCGGGCCCTGATCGACCTCCTACCCGGCGAGGACCTGGTGTACTTCGGCGACAGCGCCCGCTACCCCTACGGGCCGCGGAGCCTGGACGAGGTGCGCCGGTTCGCCCGCCAGATCACCTCCATGCTCGTCGAGCGCCACCATGTGAAGATGATCGTGGTGGCGTGCAACACGGCGTCGGCCGCCGCCCTGGAGCTGCTCCGCTTCGAGCACGACGTGCCCCTCGTGGGCGTGATCGACCCGGGGGTGCGGGCCTGCTTCGCCGTCACCCGCAATCACCGGGTCGGCGTGATCGGCACGGTCGGGACCATCGCCTCGGGCGCCTACCAGCGAGCGGTGGGCCAGCACCGTGCCGAGGTGGACCTCACCGCCTGCGCCTGTCCGGGCTTCGTGGAGCTGGTGGAGCGGGGGGAGACCGACAGCGACCAGGTCCACGTGCTGGCCGAGCGGCTCCTGGCGCCGGTGAAGGAGGCGGGCGTGGACACGCTGCTCCTCGGCTGCACCCACTATCCCTTCCTGGCCCGCACCATCGGCGACGTAATGGGCCGGGACGTGGTCCTGGTCTCGTCGGCCGACGAGACGGCCTTCGAGGTGCGGGCCATCCTCGAGGAGACGGGCCAGGTCAGGCGCAGCCCCAAGGGGTCACACCGCTTCGTCTCCTCGGGGGACGTGGGATGGTTCCTGGAGATGGGCTCCCGGCTGCTCGGCGACGAGGTGGACGAGGTAGAGCCATGGTCGTGGGACTGAGGCCGCCCAGCGTCACCGTCCTGGGCTGCTCCGGGAGCTACCCGGGCCCGGGCGGGGCGTGCAGCGGCTACCTGGTCCGCGGCGGTGGGACCACGCTGTGGCTCGACGCCGGCTCGGGCACGCTGGCCAACCTTCAGCGCCACGTGGATTTGCACGACGTGGACGCCGTGGTCCTCTCCCACGAGCACCCCGACCACTGGAGCGACGTGGAGGGCTTCCGGGTGGCATGCCAGCACGTGGTGCGGCGGTCGGGCGTGCCCGTGTACGGCACCTCGGGCCTGGCCGAGCGGCTCCTCCCCGACGCCGGGCCGGCCCTGGAGTGGCAGACGGTCGCCGACGGCGACGACGTCGAGGTTGGCGCCCTGCGCGTGCGCTTCTCCCGCACCGACCACCCGCCCGAGACCCTGGCCGTGCGGGTCGACGCCGACGGGCGCTCGCTGGCCTACTCGGCCGACACCGGGCCGGGCTGGTCCTTCGAGGCCCTGGGGACAGGGATCGACCTGGCCCTGTGCGAGGCCACCTACCTGGCCGACCGCGAGGGCACGCTCGGGGGCCACCTGAGCGCCCGCCAGGCCGGCGCCATGGCCCGGGACGCGGGCGTGGAGCGGCTGGTGCTGACCCACGTGTGGCCGGTGGTCGACCCGGCCCGGTCCAGGGACGAGGGCGGCGCCGCCTTCGGGAGGCCGGTGGAGATGGCCGAGCTGCACGCCGAGCTCCAGCTGTGAGGCGCGACGGGCGCCAGCCCGACGAGCTGCGACCGGTGCGCTTCGAGCGCGACTTCACCGAGCTGGCGGCCGGGTCGGTGCTGGTCACCATGGGCCGGACCCGGGTGCTGTGCACTGCGTCGGTCGACGATCGGGTCCCCCGCTGGATGCAGGGGTCGGGCAAGGGCTGGGTCAGCGCCGAGTACTCCCTGCTGCCCGGCTCCACGTCGGAGCGGGTCGAACGGGAGGCGGTGAAGGGGAAGCAGTCGGGGCGGACCCAGGAGATCCAGCGCCTGATCGGCCGCAGCCTGCGGGCCGTCACCGACCGCGCCGCCATGGGTGAGGTGCAGGTCGTCGTGGACTGCGACGTCCTCCAGGCCGACGGCGGCACCCGGACGGCGGCGGTGTCGGGGGCCTACGTGGCCCTCCACGACGCCCTCACCAGGAGAGGCTGGCAGGACGCCATGCGCCCCCACCCTCTCACCGAGGCGTGCGCGGCGGTGTCGGTGGGCGTGGTCGACGCCGTGGCCATGCTGGACCTGGACTACTCCGAGGACGTGCGGGCCGAGGTGGACATGACGGTGGTGATGACGTCGTCGGGGCGCTTCGTGGAGGTCCAGGGGACGGCCGAGGGCATGCCCTTCACCAAGTCCGAGCTCGACGACCTCCTCTCCCTGGCCGAGCACGGCATCGCCCATGTCCTGGAGCTCCAAGCCGCGGTCTTGGCCGAGCCCCCGCCGCCCCGGTAGCGCCGTGCGCCTGGTGCTGGCCTCGGCCAACCCGGACAAGGCGGCGGAGATGACGGCCCTGCTCGACGGCTTCGAGGTCGTCCCCAGGCCGGCCGAGGTGCCCGAGGTGGACGAGACCGGGGCCAGCCTCGAGGACAACGCCCGCCTCAAGGCCCGGGCCGTCATGGCGGCCACCGGGCACGCCGCAGTGGCCGACGACACCGGGCTGGAGGTAGCCGCCCTGGGCGGCGCCCCGGGGGTGGTGTCGGCGCGCTACGCCGGGCCCGGGGCGAGCTACGCCGACAA
>JALYHE010000210.1 GCA_030776705.1 Actinomycetota bacterium
GTCGTGACGTCAACTGCCCGCCTCGAGAAGCCCTTGAAGGGCTTTCCGACATCAGCGGTAGTTCCGCGCGGGAGCACTAGGACGCTGCCGCTCGAACGACCAAGTCAATCCGGAGCGGACGAAGGCCTCCTCCGGCTCCAGGAGCCGGTTGAATAGTGTGGTGGCGTCGGGAGCCACCGACCGCTGGGCCGGAGCCACGGCCGCCCTCGCCGAGCGAGACCCGGCCATGGCGGCCGCCGTGGCCGCCTTAGGTCCCTGCACTCTGGCCCGGCGCCGCCACCCGGGCGGGGCCTTCGGCGCCCTGGCCCGCTCCATCGTCTACCAGAAGCTGGCCGGAAGGGCCGCGGCCGCCATCCACGCCCGCTTCCTTGCCCTGTACGGCGGCCGGCCCACGCCCCAGGCGGTGATGGCCACCGCAGACGCCGAGCTGCGGGCGGCCGGGCTCTCGGCCAACAAGGCGGCCAGCGTCAAGGACCTGGCCAGGAATGTCCTAGACGGGAGCCTTCGGCTGGGCCGGCTGCGCCACCTGGACGACGAAGCGGTCGTGGCCCGCCTGTCCGCGGTCCGGGGCATCGGCCGGTGGACGGCTGAGATGTTCCTCGTGTTTCAGCTCAACCGGCCCGACGTGTGGCCGGTGGGCGACCTCGGCGTGCGGTCCGGTTTCGCCTTGCTGAAGGGCATGGACGCTCCGCCCACCCCGGCTCGGCTCCGGTCCCTGGGCGAGCCCTACGGCCCGTACCGCACGGTGACGGCGTGGTACTGCTGGCGGTTGCTGGACGGAAGGGCTGGAGTTTCGCCCGGGCCGGAGGCGTGGTAGCCAGGGTGGGGATGGTGGACGAGCCACTGGCGCGCGTCGTCATCGACGACATCCGGCCATCCGCACCACGGGGATACCCGGCCAAGGCGGTGGTCGGGGAGGTGGTGCGGGTGTCGGCCGACATCTACAAGGACGGCCACGACGTCCTCGCCGCCCAGGTGCGGTGGTCGGCCCGGGACGACGGCAAGTGGCTGGTGACGCCCATGGTGGAGCTCGGCAACGACCGTTGGGAGGCCGTGATCGAGCCCACGACGCTCGGGCGTCACGAGCTGGTGGTCGAGGCCTGGACCGACGCCTATGCCACCTGGCGCCACAAGGTGACGGTCAAGGTGGCCGCCGAGCAGGACGTGGCCGTGGAGCTCGAGGAGGGGGCCCGGCTGTTCGAGGCGGCCGGGGAGGGCGTCGCCCAGGAGGACCGCAACCACCTGGCCGAGGTCGTCAACCGCCTCCGGGACGACGACTCCACCGCCACGGAACGCCTGACCCCGGCGCTGGACCCCGCCGCCGCCAAGCTGCTGGCCGGTCCGGACCGGGCCGCCGACCGGACCAGGGCGGCACCGGTGCCGCTCTGGGTCGACCGTGAGCGGGCACTGGTGGGTGCCTGGTACGAGCTGTTCCCCCGCTCGTACGGCGGCTTCCCCGGCACCGCCGAGCGGCTACCCGCCATCGCCGCCATGGGCTTCGACGTGGTCTACCTCCCGCCCGTGCACCCGATAGGCACCTCGCACCGCAAGGGGCCCGGCAACACGCTGGCCGCCCGCCCCGACGACGTGGGTAGCCCCTGGGCCATCGGCGGCCCGGAGGGGGGCCATACCGCCCTCCACCCGGACCTCGGCACCTTCGACGACTTCGAGGCGCTCGTGGAGGCCGCCGGCGACCTCGGCATGGAGGTGGCCCTCGACTACGCCCTCCAGTGCTCGCCCGACCATCCCTGGGTGAGGGAGCACCCGGAGTGGTTCCACCACCGCCCCGACGGCTCCATCGCCTACGCCGAGAACCCGCCCAAGAAGTACCAGGACATCTACCCGATCAACTTCTGGCCCGAGGAGGACCATCACCGCGTCGCCCTGTGGGAGGCGTGCAAGGAGATCATCGACTTCTGGATCGACAAGGGCGTGCGCATCTTCCGGGTGGACAACCCCCACACCAAGCCCATCGCCCTGTGGAGGTGGCTCATCCCCACCGTTCAGGGGGTCCACCCGGACGTGGTCTTCCTGGCCGAGGCCTTCACCCGGCCCAAGATGATGGCCAAGCTGGCCGAGGTGGGGTTCACCCAGAGCTACACCTATTTCACGTGGAGGACCACCCGCCAGGAGCTGGAGGACTACCTCGTCGAACTGGCCCACGGCCCCAAGGCCGACTACATGCGCCCCAGCTTCTGGCCGAACACCCCGGACATCCTGAGCGGTCCCCTGCGCAACGGGCCACCGGCGGCCTTCAAGCAGCGGCTGGTGCTGGCCGCCACCATGACGCCGTCCTACGGCATCTACAGCGGCTACGAGCTCTGCGAGAACCAACCCCTCTCCGATGCCAACGAGGAGTACCGCCACTCGGAGAAGTACGAGCTCAAGGACCGGGACTGGGACGACCAGGGCTCCCTGGCCCCGTTCATCACCACCCTCAACGACGTACGGCGCAGACACCCCGCCATGCAGCGTCTGCGCAGCATCCACTTCCACCAAGCCGACAACCCGGCGGTCATCGCCTACTCCAAGCACTCCGAGGACCGCTCCGACGTGGTGCTCACGGTCGTGAACCTCGACCCCTACGCCACCCACGAGTGCACCCTCGGGCTCGACCTGGGCCATCTGGGCGTCCCGTGGGACGAGCCCTTCGAGGTCTTCGACGAGCTGTCCGGGCAGTCCTTCACTTGGCACGGGCCCACGCCGTACGTGCGGCTCCGCCCCGACCAGGCCGCCCACGTCCTGCACGTCCGCACGGCTGCCTACGCCCCGGCCCGCCGATGACCAGATGAGCATCCAGGAGGCCCTGTCCGACCCCATGTGGTTCCAGCGGGCCGTCTTCTACGAGGTGCCGGTGCGCGGCTTCTACGACTCCAACCACGACGGGACCGGGGACCTGCAGGGGCTCAGCGAGAAGCTGGACTACCTCCAGTGGCTCGGGGTCGACTGCGTGTGGATGCTGCCCTTCTACCAGTCGCCGTTGCGGGACGGCGGCTACGACATCTCCGATTTCTTCACCATCCTGCCCGAGTACGGGGACCTGGCCGACGCCGTCCACCTGGTGGAGGAGGCTCACCGGCGGGGAATCCGCATCATCGCCGACCTGGTGATGAACCACACCAGCGATCAGCACCCCTGGTTCCAGGAGTCCAGGCAGGACGGCGCCAACCCCAGGGCCGACTGGTACGTCTGGAACGACGACGACCTCCGCTGGTCCGAGGCGCGCATCATCTTCACCGACCACGAGAGGTCGAACTGGGCGTGGGACCCGCAGCGGGGCCAGTACTACTGGCACCGCTTCTTCAGCCACCAACCCGACCTCAACTACGACAACCCCGACGTCCAGCACACCATGCTGGACGTGGTCAAGTTCTGGCTCGACATCGGCCTCGACGGCTTCCGTCTCGACGCCGTGCCCTACCTGTTCGAGCGGGACGGCACCAACGGGGAGAACCTGCCCGAGACCCACGAGTACGTCAAGCGCCTCCGCAAGGAGGTCGACGCCACCTTCCCGGGGAAGGTGCTGCTGGCCGAGGCGAACCAGTGGCCCGCCGACGTCGTGGACTACTTCGGAGACGGCGACGAGTGCCACATGTGCTTCCACTTCCCTCTCATGCCCCGCATGTTCATGGCCATCCGTCGCGAGCAGCGCATGCCGATCACCGAGATCCTGGCCCAGACGCCGCACATCCCGGAGGGGTGCCAGTGGGGCACCTTCCTCCGCAACCACGACGAGCTCACCCTGGAGATGGTCACCGACGAAGAGCGGGACTACATGTACAACGAGTACGCCAAGGACCCGCGGATGCGCCGGAACATCGGCATCGGCCGGCGACTCGCTCCCCTGGTGGACAAAGACCGTCGCGAGGCCGAGCTGCTGCACGCCATGCTGTTCTCCATGCCGGGCAGCCCGGTCCTGTACTACGGCGACGAGATCGGCATGGGGGACAACATCTACCTGGGCGACCGGGACGGGGTGAGAACGCCCATGCAGTGGTCGCCGGACCGCAACGCCGGGTTCAGCAGGGCCGACTTCGCTCGGCTCTACCTGCCCCCGCTCATGGACCCGGTCCACGGCTTCCAAGCCGTCAACGTGGAGGCCCAGATGAGGGACCGGAGCTCCTTGCTGTACTGGATGCGGCGCATGCTGGCGGTGCGCAAGCAGCATCCGGTCTTCGGCACGGGGAGCTTCGAGGTCATACCGTCGGAGAACCCCTCGGTGCTCGCCTACGTCCGCCAGCTGGGCGACGACATCGTGCTGTGCGTGTTCAACCTGTCCCGGTTCGCCCAGCCCGCCGAGCTTCCGCTGCAGCGTTTCGAGGGCAGGGTGCCGATCGAGCTCCTGGGCCGGGTTAGGTTCCCGCCCGTCGGTGAGCTGGCCTACTTCGTCACCCTCGGCCCCTACGACACCTACTGGTTCGAGCTGGCCGAGCCGTGACCCACCGCGCCAGATGAACCTCGAGGACCTGCTTCCGGCTTATCTGGGCCGGCAGCGGTGGTACGCGGGCGAGGCCCCCGAGAAGGTGGAGGTCGTCGACCGGCGGGACCTGGACGACGACTTCTGCTGGATGATCGTCGACGCCGACGGAGCCCGGTACCAGGTCCTGGTGGGGCTGCGGCCGGTCGACGACCCGCCCGAGTTCCTCCACGGCCACGAGGAGGCCCTCCTGGGCGTGCTGGACGGCTCGCTCGCCTTCGACGCCGTCCTGGACGGCGACCTGGCCCGGGGCCTGCTCAGCCTGGTGGCGCCGGGGGAGCAGGCCGAGCTGGTGCGCCCCATCGGCGTCGAGCAGTCGCACACCTCCCTGGTCTACGACGACCGACTGGTGCTGAAGATCTTCAGGCGCCTGCACGACGGGCCCAACCCCGAGATCGAGATCACCGAGGGCCTGGCCCGCACCGGCTTCGAGCACGTGGCCGCCCCGCTGGCCACCTGGACGCACGACGGCTCCCACCTGGCCGTGGTGCAGCCCTACCTCTCGGGCGGGGCGGAGGGCTGGGCCCTGACCCTCACCTCGCTGCGGGACATGTACGCCAGCGACTGCGACGACCCGTCCGAGTGCGGGGGCGACTTCGCGGGGGAGGCCCGCCGCCTGGGCGAGGTCACCGCGGCCATGCACGTCTCCCTGGCCGAGGCCTTCGGTCCAGAGCCCGGAGACGCGGTGCGATGGGCGTCGCTGGTCGAGGCCCAGCTCGACCGGCTGGAGGAAGACGACGCCGACCTGGCCAGGGCCAGGCACTTCGTCGAGCGCCTGCGGGCCGTGAGGGACGCCGGGCTAGCGGTCCGGATCCACGGCGACTACCACCTGGGCCAGGTCATGCGCACCGACAACGGGTGGTTCGTCCTCGACTTCGAGGGGGAGCCGGCCCGGCCCCTGGCCGAACGACAGCTGTGGTCGTCTCCGCTCCAGGACGTGGCCGGCATGCTGAGGTCGTTTCGGTACGCTGCCGCGGTGGCGCTCTTCGAGCGGGACGAGCCCGAGCACGCCGAGCTGGCGCCCCTGGGCGAAGCCTGGGCGGAGCGGAACCGCCTGGCCTTCCTCGACGGCTACCTGGGTACGGACGGCGTGCGAGCGCTCCTGCCCGCCGGTGAGGACCGGGTCGCCGTGCTGGCCGCCTTCGAGCTGGACAAGGCCGTCTACGAGGTCCTCTACGAGCGGGCCTACCGCCCCGACTGGGTTCACATCCCCCGTCAGGCCGTCAGGAGGCTGCTCGGTGCCTGAAGAGGGTGACGTCTCCCGCCTGCTGGAGGGCACCCATGCCGCTCCCCACGACCTGCTCGGCCTGCATAACGGCGTGGTACGTGCCTTCCGGCCGGGCGCGGTCGCGATGAACGCGCTCCTCGGCAACGGGGAGTCGGTCGCCATGGAGCCCGTGCACGAGGCCGGCCTGTTCGAGGCCAAGGCGCCCGAGGCGACAGAGGGTTACCGCCTCGAGGCTCACTACGGAGGCCCGGGCGGCGCTGCCTACGTGTACGAGGACCCCTACCGGTTCTGGCCCACGCTGGGCGACGTGGACCAGCACCTCCTGGGCGAGGGCCGCCACCGGCGCCTGTGGCACGTGCTGGGTGCCCACCTGCGCACCCACGAGGGGGTGGAAGGCACGTCGTTCGCGGTGTGGGCCCCGAACGCCCGGGCCGTGCGCGTGGTGGCCGACTTCAACTACTGGGACGGACGGGGCCATCCCATGAGGTCTCTCGGCGCCTCGGGTGTGTGGGAGCTGTTCGTCCCCGGGGTGGAGGTCGGCACCAGGTACAAGTACGGGATCGTCGACCAGTCCGGGCGCCTGGTGCTGAAGGCGGACCCGGTGGCCTTCGGCGCCGAGGAGCCGCCCGGGACGTCGAGCGTGGTCAGCGACCTGAGCTACGTGTGGGGTGACGACGACTGGACCGCGGCGCGAGACAGCCAGGACCCGCCCATCCACCGGCCCATGTCGGTGTACGAGGTGCACCTCGGCTCGTGGCGCCGCAACCCGGCCGACGGCGACCGTCCCCTCACCTACCTGGAGCTCGCCGACCAGCTCCCCGACTACGTGGCCGACATGGGCTTCACCCACGTGGAGCTGATGCCGGTGGCCGAGCACCCCTTCACCGGGTCATGGGGCTACCAGGTCACCTCCTACTTCGCCCCCGCCGCCCGCCACGGGCGTCCCGATGACTTCAAGGTCCTGGTCGACGCCTTCCACCAGCGAGGCATCGCCGTCCTGGTCGACTGGGTCCCCGGGCACTTCCCCAAGGACGAGTGGGCCCTGGCCCGCTTCGACGGCACCCCCCTCTACGAGCACGAGGACCCGCGGCGTGGCTACCACCCCGAGTGGGGCACCCTGGTGTTCAACTTCGGCCGCCACGAGGTGCGCAACTTCCTGATAGCCAACTTGCTGTACTGGGTGGAGGAGTTCCACCTCGACGGGATACGGGTCGACGCGGTGGCGTCCATGCTCTACCTGGACTACTCCCGCGAGGAGGGCGAGTGGCTGCCCAACGAGCAGGGCGGCAACGAGAACCTGGACGCCATCGCCTTCCTCAAGGAGATGAACGAGGCGGTCTACGCCGAGCATCCCGGCGTGGTCACCGTGGCCGAGGAGTCCACGGCCTGGCCGTCCGTGTCACGGCCCACCTACCTGGGGGGCCTCGGCTTCGGGTTCAAGTGGAACATGGGCTGGATGCACGACACCCTCGAGTACTTCACGAAGGACCCCATCCACCGCCGCTACCACCACAACGAGCTCACCTTCGGCCTGCTCTACGCCTTCACGGAGAACTTCGTGCTCCCGCTGAGCCACGACGAGGTGGTCCACGGCAAGCGCTCCCTGCTCTCCAAGATGCCGGGGGACCGATGGCAGCAGCTGGCCAATCTCCGGGCCCTGCTGGCGTGGATGTGGGCACATCCCGGCAAGCAGCTCTTGTTCATGGGCGCTGAGCTGGCCCAGGAGGCTGAGTGGTCCCACGAGCGGAGCCTCGACTGGCACCTGCTGCAGGACCCCGGCCACCGGGGCGTGCAGGACCTGGTGAGGGCCCTCAACGGAGTCGCCGCCCGCCTCCCCGCCCTCTGGGAGCGCGATACCGAGTCCGAGGGCTTCCGCTGGATCGACGCCAGCGACGTGGACAGCAACGTCCTGTCCTTCCTGCGTCTCGCCTCGGACGGCACCACCCTGGCCTGTGTGGCCAACCTGTCCCCGGTGCCCCGCCAGCCCTACCGGGTCGGCCTTCCCCTCGCCGGCGTGTGGCGGGAGGTGCTCAACAGCGATGCCGTGGAGTTCGGGGGCAGCGGGGTGGACAACGCCGGGCAGGTCGTCGCCGTGGACGAGAGCTGGCACGGCCAGCCCTTCTCGGCCCAGGTCTCCCTGCCGCCGCTCGGCGTCCTGTGGCTGGTGCCCTCGGCCTGAGCAGGCTCAGGGGCCCTCGAACCGGCGCTCCAGGTTGGCGAGGCTCCGGGCCCAGACGAGGCGGAGCACCTGGGCGGCCACCACCGCCCCCAGGGGACCGCCCATCCACCACGGGAAGCTCAGCTCCTCCTCCCACGTGAACCGGGTCCGGTCGCCGGAGAGAGCCTCGAGGGTGAAGCGCCCGGTCCCGGTGACCACCCCGCCGTGGCGGACGCCCATGGCCTCTCCCTCCTCCCACTCGGTCACCTCCATGGGGTCGCTCAGGCGGAAGGGGCCCAACCTGGTGTCGACCTCGAAGGTGGTGCCCACCCCCTTCCGCCGCGGCGAGGTGAAGCGGACCCGCTCGGCGTCGTGCATCCACGCCGGGTGCGACGAGATGTCGCGCACGTCCTCCCACACCCGGGCAGGCGGGGCGTCGATGACCGTGCTGACCCGGATACGAGCGATGCCCTCAGCGTAGAAGGCACCCTCTCCTCGTCAGCCTTGGGCGGCCGCCAAGGTCTGGGCCTGGTGAACCTGTTGGCCAGGTGGCCTCGGTGACGTCGGTGAGCGACGAACCGCGCGTCCCGACCCCGTAGCCTGATGACACCATGCCCGCCTACCTCGACCACGCCGCCACGACGCCTCTGCGCCCTGAGGCCCTCGAGGCCATGTTGCCCTACCTGACCGAGCACTACGGCAACCCCTCGGGCGCCCACGGCGTGTCGAGGGCGGCACGCCTGGCCGTGGACGAGGCGCGCGACGAGGTGGCCCGCTGCCTCGGGTGCGAGCCCGGTGAGGTCGTCTTCACGGGCGGGGGCACGGAGGCCGACAACCTGGCCCTGGCCGGGGCGCGGGGCGTGGCCGGCGGCACGGTGGTCTGCACGTCGGTTGAGCACCACGCCGTGCTGCACGCCACAGAGGCCCTGGGCGGGGTGGTGGTCCCCGTCGACGGGGACGGCGTGGTGGACCTCGACCGACTGTCCGACGCCCTCCACCCCGGCGTCTCGGTGGTGTCGGTGATGTTGGCCAACAACGAGGTGGGCGTGGTGGAGCCCCTCGACGAGGTGGCGGCGGTGGTGCACGACAGGGCACCGGGCGCAGTCCTGCACACCGATGCCGTGCAGGCCTTCCTGTGGCTCGACGTGGCCCGCCTGGCCGCCGGGGCCGAGCTGGTGGCGGTGAGCACCCACAAGTTCGGAGGGCCGAAGGGGGTGGGCGCCCTGGTCGTGCGAGACGGCGTGCGGGTGGCGCCGATCATCCACGGTGGTGGGCAGGAACGGCGCCGTCGCAGCGGCACGCACAACGTGGCCGGCATCGTCGGGATGGCGGCGGCCATGCGATCCACCGTCGCCGAGCGGGCGGCCGTGGTGGAGCGGGTGGCGGCTTTGCGCGACCGCCTGGCCGATGGCCTGGCCGGGGCCGTCCCCGGGGTCAGGGAGACCGTCCCCCGGGACCGCAAGGTGGCGGGCAGCTGCCACCTCCGCTTCGAGGGAGTGGAGAGCGAGGCCCTCCTCGTCCTCCTCGACGAGCAGGGCGTGTGCGCCTCGGCCGGCTCCGCCTGCGCCAGCGGGGCCATGGAGCCCTCGCACGTGCTCACCGCCATGGGGGTAGGCCGGGCCGACGCCCTGTCGAGCGTCCGCCTTTCCCTCGGCCCGACCACCTCCGACGACGACGTGGACCTCGTCCTCAAGGTGCTGCCCGACGCCGTCGCCCGCCTGCGGGAGGGCTGACCCGGTGAGGGTCCTGGTGGCCATGTCCGGCGGCGTCGACTCGTCGGTGGCGGCCGCCCTCCTGTCCGAGGCTGGCCACGAGGTGGTGGGGGCCACCATGAAGCTGTGGGGCGGGGCCAGCGACTCGGGGTGCTGCTCGGTCGCCGACGTGGAGGATGCCCGCCGGGTGGCCCAGCAGGTCGGGATCGTGCACCACGTGTTCAACTTCGGCGACGACTTCGCCGCCCGGGTGGTCGAGCCCTACCTGGCCGCCCATGCCGCCGGGCGCACGCCCAACCCGTGCGTGGAGTGCAACCGCCACCTCAAGTTCGACCGCTTCCTTGGCCGGGCTCAGCAACTCGGCTTCGACGCCGTCGCCACCGGGCACCATGCCCGGGTGACGCGCCGGGGAGGCCGGTGGCAGCTGCGCCGCGGCACCGATCGGGCCAAGGACCAGTCCTACGTGCTGTCGATGCTGGGCCAGGACCAGCTGTCGCGCGTGCTGCTGCCCGTGGGTGAGCTCACCAAGGCCGAGGTGAGGCAGCAGGCTGCGGCGATGGGCCTGCGCACCGCGGCCAAGGCGGACAGCCAGGACGTGTGCTTCATCACCTCCACGGGCGGCCGCCAGGCCTTCTTGGGAGAGCGAATCGGCCTGCGCCCCGGCCGGCTGGTGGACTCGGCCACGGGGGCCGATGTGGGCACGGTGCCCGCCGTCGAGCTGGTGACGGTTGGCCAGCGGCGCGGCCTCGGAGGGGGGACCGGTGGCCAGCGGCGCTACGCCCTGGCCGTGGACGTGCCGGCGGCCACGGTGGTGGTGGGGACCGAGGAGGAGCTTCTCGTCGACCGGGTGGCGCTGGCCGATCTGTCCTGGGTCGACGGGACCGTGGCCGCCGGCTCCCCGCTGCTCGTCCAGACCAGCGCCCACGGCCGGCCCCAGCCCGCCGTGTTCGAAGGCCACGGCGTGCGCTTCGCCGAGCGCCAGCGCCGGGTGGCGCCGGGGCAGACCGTCGCCCTCTACGACGGCGACCGGGTCCTCGGCGGGGGGATCGCCACCGGCGACGGCGACATGAACGGGTCTAAGGGGGGAACCGGGCGGCCGCTTCCCGCAGCACCTCCCCCGGGCGGGCCGGCGTGAACAGGACGCGCTCGGCGCTGGTCGTCTGACCCAGCCGGCTGCCGGGCTTGGTGAGCACCAGGGGCACCTCCTCCCTGAGCACCA
>JALYHE010000211.1 GCA_030776705.1 Actinomycetota bacterium
CTGCTCACCACCGAGGACAGGACGGTGGGGCCGTCGGCGACGACGGCGGCGGCCGTCTCGTCACAGGAGGTCTCGATGCCGAGGATGGGTCCAGCCGTCATCTGCCCTCCTGCCGGTCCCCGTCCTCGCCCCGGTCGACGAGGGTCGTCCCAGGGACCGCCGCCTCGATCCTCTCCAACCGCTCCCGGTAGGCAGGCGTGTCGATGTCGTCGGCCCACATCACGAGGGCGTCCTCGTTGGTCTCGACGTAGTAGTTCTTGCGCACGCCGGCCGGGTAGAAGCCGAACCGGCGGTAGAGGGCCTGGGCAGGCTCGTTGCCAACCCGCACCTCCAGGGTGAGGTGCCTGGCCCCGGCGGCCGCGGCGGTGCGGGCCATGTTGGCGAGGAGCCGGGTACCGACCCCCCGGCGGTGCCACGCCGGGTCGACGGCGAGGGTGGTGACATGTGCGTCGTCGCCGGAGAGCATGAGGCCCGAGTACCCGATCACCATGCCGTCCACGCGGGCCACCGTGTAGGCCCTGGTGGAGCGCAGGGCCAGCTCGCTCATGAACAGGGCCAGCGACCACGGGCGGGGGTACACCTGGGCCTCGATGCGCATCACGGCCCGGAGGTGGCGGCGGCGCATGGGCACGAGATGGACCTCGGGCGCGGCCGGTGCGGGGCGGGGGACTCGGGCGGCCATGGGTCAGGCGCTGGCCCGACGCTCCCAGTTGAGCTCGGCGTCGGACTTGCGAAGGTAGAACGGCTCGAGCTCCCACGGCTGCACGAACTCCTCGCGCAGGGCCCGAGGATGGGCCAGCTCGACGAGGGCCGCTGCCGAGGGGTAGGCCAGGCCGCCGTCGGCGACCTCGGCGTGGCTCGCCCCGCCCAGGACCTGCGCATGGCGAACCGCGCCGTCGCCGACCAGCAAGGTGTCCTCGTTCCTCGCCATCAGCTCGGAGGCCACCTCCTCTGGAGAGCTCACCTTGGGTCGGCCCAGCCTCTGCACGCCTCCGGGCACCGACCGGTAGAAGGCGGAGAAGACCTCGCCCCTGCGGGCGTCGATCACGGCGGCTACGAGGCGGTTGGTGTGGCGGACTGTGAAGGCCAGCAGGTCGAGGCTGGAGAGGCCGACCATGGGCACCCGCAGGCCCTGGGCCAGGGCCTTGGCGGTGGCCACGCCCACCCGTAGCCCGGTGAACAGGCCCGGACCGACGTCCACGGCCACCACCGACACCTCCCGGAGCCGCACGCCGGCCTGGTTGCACGTGAACTGGATGGCGGGGGTGAGGGTCTCGGCGTGGCGACGGCCCCTGGCCACGTGAAAGGAGGCCAAGACGCCCTCCGCCCCGCCCAGGGCGCAGCCCGCCTGCTGCGTGGCGGTGTCGATGCCGAGCACGATCACGGCGACTGCCACCTCTCCACCGCGCCCTGGACGCTGCCCAGGCGCTGGCCCCACGAGGAGCCAACGGCCCGCACCGACAGCCGCCTCACCTCGTCGGCGTCGGTGAGCTCGATGCACACCTCGAGGAAGTTGGCGGGCAGGCTGGGGGCGATCACGTCGCCCCACTCCACCAGGGCCACGGCGCCCTCGTCGAGCAGCTCGGGCAGGTCCAGCTCGATGACCTCCTGGAAGTGGTCGAGCCGGTACACGTCGCAGTGCACCAGCGGAAGCCGTCCCTCGTAGCTCCGCACCAGCACGAAGGTGGGGCTGACGATGGGCTCTGCGACACCTAGCCCGCGCCCGAAGCCCTGGGCCAGGGTGGTCTTGCCCGCGCCCAGGTCGCCCGAGAGCAGGATCACGTCGCCGGGCCGGGCCAGCGACGCCAGGGAGGCCCCCAGGTCCCGGGTGTCGTCCGCCGACTTCGTGACGGCGGTGATCACACTGGCGCCCCGAGGTGGCGCTTGGCCCGCACCAGGTCCGCCCTGAGACCGGCCATGGCTTCGCCGGCGCTGCCGCTGCGCAGCACGAAGGAGGGGTGGAAGGTGGGCACCACCTGGGCCCGGCCGTACGGGTAGGCCCGGCCCCGGAGCTGCTTGATGCCCTGGGCCGAGTCCAGGAGCAGGCGGGTGGCGAAGTTCCCCAGCGCCACGATGACCCGGGGGTCGACCAGCTCGATCTGGCGCTCCAAGAACGGCCGGCACGACGCCACCTCAGCGGGGTGGGGGTCACGGTTGCCCGGAGGCCTGCACTTCAAGACGTTGGCGATGTAGACGTGGTCGCGGCCGATCCCCAGCTCCTCGCCGAGGACACGGTCGAGCAGGTGGCCGGAGCGCCCCACGAAGGGCTCGCCCTTCAGGTCCTCGTCGCGGCCCGGTCCCTCTCCCACCAGCATGAGGTCGGCGTTGGGGTTCCCGACGCCGAACACGACGTTGGTGCGGGTCCCCGCCAGTGGGCACCGCTCGCAGCTGAGGGCCTCACGCTCGAGCTCCGCGAGGGTGAGCACGACCCGATGGTAGTGCGGCGTGCCCGTAGTACCGTCGAGGCCGATGGAGTGGAGCTCACCGGAGACCTGGCGGTGGGTGTGGCTGGTGGCCGCTGTCGTGTTCGCGGTGGGCGAGATGGTGACGCCGGGCGCGTTCTTCTTCCTCCCGTTCGCCGGCGGGGCCTTCGTGGCCGCCCTCCTGGGCTTCCTCGGCGTGGGAGTGGGTTGGGAGTGGCTGGCGTTCCTGGCCGTCTCCGGGTCCTCGTTCGCCGTGCTCTGGCCGGTGGGCCGGCGCATGGAGCAGCGCAGCAGCACGTCCGGCATCGGCGCCAACCGCTGGGTCGGCCGCCAGGGCGTGGTGCTGTCCGACATCCCCGGGGAGGTAGGGGGCACCGGCCTGGTCCGCCTCGAGCGGGAGCAGTGGCGGGCCGAGAGCGGCCTGGGCATGCCCATACCGCAGGGGACCACCGTCCTGGTCAGCCGGGTCCACGGCACTCGGCTCGTCGTCTACCCGCTGGACGACGGGCCGCCCAGCCTGCCGGAGCCTCCGATGACCGGCTCGGAGCAAGGAGCGCAGTGACATGACCTACGTCATCCTCCTCGCCGCCATGGCCGTCGTGTTGTTCGTGTTCGCGGCCAGCTCGGTGAAGATCATCCGTCCCTACCAGCGGGGGCTGGTGGAGCGACTGGGCCGCTACCACGCCACCGAGGAGCCCGGCCTGCGCATCATCGTCCCCATCGTGGACCGCATGGTCAGGGTCGACATGCGAGAGGTCGTCCTCGACGTCCCGCCCCAGGAGGTGATCACCTCTGACAACGTGGTGGTCAGGGTGGACGCCGTCGTCTACTACGAGGCCACCGACCCGCAGCGCCTGATCTACAACGTCTCCAACTTCCAGGTCGCCGTCACCAAGCTGGCTCAGACCAACCTGCGCAACGTGATCGGTGACATGCAGCTCGACGAGGCCCTCACATCGAGCGAGATCATCAACGCCCGCCTGCGCGAGATCCTCGACGACGCCACCGACAAGTGGGGCACCCGAGTGGTCCGGGTGGAGATCCAGCGCATCGACCCCCCGCCCGACGTGGTGCAGTCCATGCACCACCAGATGCGGGCCGAGCGCACCCGCCGGGCCGTGGTCACCGAGGCGGCGGGCACCCGGGAGGCGGCCATCGCCCAGGCCGAGGGGGAGAAGCAGGCCGCCATCCTCAAGTCGGAGGGGGAGAAGGCCTCCGCCGTGCTCAAGGCCGAGGGCGAGGCTGGCGCCATCAGGGCCGTGGCCGAGGCCGAGCGGTACCGGCAGGAGACGGTGGCCGAAGGCGAGGCGGCCGCGGTTCGAAGCGTGTACCAGGCCATCCACGACGGTGGTCCCAGCAACGACCTCCTGGCCGTGAAGTACCTGGAGACGCTGCAGGCCATGGCCGACGGCCAGGCCACCAAGATCTTCATCCCCATGGAGGCCACGGCCCTGCTCGGGGCCCTGAGCGGGATGGCCGACCTGCTCCAGCAGCAGGCCACGGGCGACGGCAGCGCCGCCGTCACCGGAGCCCCACTCCCCGCTCCGTAGTAGCGGGACCGACGAGGCGTTTGATCACCCGCCACAGCCTGCCGGCGGGCAGCGGTGCAGTGGCGTTGACCTTCGACGACTGTGACCGGGGCGACGCCTGGACCCAGATCCTCGACGGGCTGGCCGACCAGGGGGTACCGGCCACGTTCTTCGCCCTGGGCATGCGGGTCGAGCAGTTCCCCGAGCCGGCGAAGCGCACCGTGGCGGACGGCCACGGGGTCGGGAGCCACGGCTGGGACCATTCCGACTTCACCGAGCTCACCGGCGCCCAGCTCGAGGGGCAGCTGCGGGCCGGCCGGCGGGCCTGGCGCCAGGCCGGAGCGGAGGACGTGACCCTGCTCCGGCCACCGTACGGTCGCTACGACGCCGGCACCCTGGCGGCGGCGCGGCGCGCCGGCTACGGCCAGATGGTCCTCTGGGACGTCGACCCCCTGGACTGGCAGCTCCCCGACCCGGAGACGGTCGTGGCCCGCGTCCTGGGCGCCTGCCCTCCCGGGAGCATCGTCGACCTGCACGTCACCGAGCCCACGGCCGCGGCCCTGCCCGAGATCGTCGCCGGCCTGCGCCGCAAGGGCCTGGCCTGCGTGGCGCTCTGAGGTCGTCTACGGCGCTGCGGCGCGCACCGCCTCGGCCACCACGTCGGCGGCCAGGGCCCGCACCTCGTCGAGAGCAGCGGTGACCCCGCCGGTGGCTGCCGCCACCAGGGCGTCACCGTCGACGCTGGTGTGGACGGGGTCGAGGGCCCGGGCCAGCCCGTCGTGGCCCGACTGGGCCACCAGCAGGCACCCCACCTTGTCGAGCGAGGCGTTGGTGGCCACCACCCCGATGGTGGTGCTCCCGCCGGCGAAGGCCCGGCCGGCGTC
>JALYHE010000212.1 GCA_030776705.1 Actinomycetota bacterium
GGGCCGATCCAGCTCCGGAGGGCCGTGGGAGCCACCACCAGGGCTGCGCCCAGGCCCACCCGGCACGCCGCGTACAACCACGCCGCCCGGCGGACGCCCGTCATCGCCCCGGGGCCAGGAGGACGCGCTTGGCCTCGTCCCACAGCTCGTCGAGTCGGGCCAGGGTCAAGCTGCTCAGCTCCACACCCCGCTCCCCGGCCAGGCGCTCGACGACCATGAAGCGGTCGCGGAACCGGGCCGTGGCCCCCCGCAGGGCCGCCTCGGGGTCGAGGTCGAGGTGGCGGGCCACGTTGACGACGGCGAAGAGCAGGTCGCCCAGCTCCTGCTCGGACGGGTCATCACGCAGCTCCTGCAACTCCTCGGCCACCTTGGGGTAGGCGCCCTCCACCGAGTCCCAGTCGAACCCCTCGGCCGCGGCCCGGCGCTGGACCTTGAGGGCGAACAGCAGGGAGGGAAGGGCGCTGGGAACACCGTCCATGATGCTCCGGCGGCCCTTCTCGGCCTTCTTGGACCGCTCCCAGTTGGCCATGACCTGCCCGGCGTCGTGGGCCTCGGCGCCGGCGAAGACGTGGGGGTGGCGGCGGACGAGCTTGTCGTGCACGCCCCGGGCCACGTCGGCCAGGTCGAAGCGGCCCTCCTCGGAGGCCAGGGTGGCGTGGAAGCAGACCTGGAACAACAAGTCGCCCAGCTCCTCCTCCAGCTCCGCGAACCCCTCGGGGCGGTGCAGGCCCTCGATGGCCTCCACCGTCTCGTACGCCTCCTCGAGCAGGTGGCGGGTGAGGCTCTGGTGGGTCTGGGCCCGGTCCCACGGGCAGAGCTGGCGCAGCGTGCGCACCAGCTCGGAGAACCGCACGAGCTCGTGGGCCACAGGTGCCCGGAGCTCGCGGATCCACAGCGACGTGAGGTGGTCGGGCTCCACGGCCCGATCCAGCTCGTCCCACGGCACCTCGAAGACCGCCTCGTCGGCGAGGCCGAGGCGCTGGAGCACGGTTACGGCGGCAGGCCCGTCGTCCACGGCCAGCTTCACGTCGGAGAGGAGCCGCCGGGAGTCGCACTGCAGCACCAGGAGCGGGCCACGCTCGCCGGCCGCCTCCTGGGCGAAGCGACGGCCGTCCACGATGCGCACGCCGGCTGTGGCCGGGTCGCCCACGCGGGCCCACGCCAGCTCCAGGAACGACGCCGCCGGGAGGATTTCCACGGAAACCCGCGGGTCGGCCCTGAGCAGCTCCACGCTGCGTTCGGCCACCGCCGGCGAGCCCGGCACCAGGTACAGGACCTCGCCGTGCTCCCGAGCCGCGTCCACCAGCCGCTCGACGATGCGGGCGTAGACCTCGTCGAGGGTCCCGGCCTCCTCGTAGACGGCATCGAAGCTGGTAGCCCCGGTGGCGGCCTGGGCGGCCGGGTGGCGGGCCGTGCGCAGGTAGCGATGGGGGATGCGCTCCACCGCCGCCACGGTGGCGGCCGTGAGCAGCTCGGGCCCGGCCGGGCCCAGACCGGCCACCACCACCCTGGAGCTCACGGTTGGGGGGCGGGCGAGTGGCTCTCTGGGCCGGGGGTCTGCTCGCGGATCTCCTTGGGGGCCTTGATGCCGAAGTCGTCCCCGGACCGCACGAACTCGCCGTAGCGGGGGTTGACCGTGACCTCTGCCTTCGAGAAGGCGTCGGATATCCAGTTGCGAAGGGCGTTCTGGCCCTCTTGCTGGAGGCGCTGGCGGATCTCACCGGTGGCCTCTTCCAGGGACCGGGTCTTGCGCGACTCGAGCTTCACGACGTGGAAGCCGAGCTCGGTCTGCACCAGATCGCTCACCTGTCCGGGCTGGAGCTTGTCCAGCGCCGCCTCGAAGGGAGCGATCAGCGAGCCCTTGGCGGCGCAGCCCAGGTCCCCCCCCTTGGCCGCGCTGCCGCCACCGGGGCCCTGCCTGTCCTTGGACTCGGCTCGGGCCACGGCCGCGAAGTCCTCACCTGCGTCGACACGGGCCTTGATGCGGGTAGCCGCCTCCCTGTCGGGGCCCAGGATGTGGCGCACGCAGTTGGTCTGGAAGCTGGCCTGGTTCTTCTCGTAGTAGTCCTTGACCTCGGCGTCGTCGACGTTCGGGTCGGCCAGGGCCCGCTCCAGGACGGCCACCTCGGCCGTGAGGCGCAGCAGCTCTTCCCGGTACCCACGGGGGAAGGCCTCCAGGACCTTCTCGTCCTCTATGGCCCCGACCAGCTCGGATCGGGCCTCGTCCAGGTCCTTGCGGGTGACCTCGAGCTTCCTCCGCTTCACCTCTTGGCTGACGAGCTCGAAGGCGATGCGCCGCTCCAACACCTGGGCCACGAAGACGGTGTTGAAGGTGCCCTGCCCTGCTCCCAGGGCCCGCTCTCCGGTCTGCTGGGAGAAGCTCGACTCGACCTGCTCGAGGTAGGCCTTGTTGCCCCGGATGGCGTTGAGCTCCCGGTCCAGCTCGTTCTGGGTGATGCGCCGGCCGTTGACCTTGGCCGCGTACGAGGTGAGGGAGCCGCAGCCGGCGAGGGTCATCGAGACCAGGACCAGGAGAGCGAGCTTCTTCACGGCGACGACGATGCTACTGGCGCAGCCAGGGGGAACAGGGCCTCGACCAGGCCCAGCACGGCGTCCACGGCAGCCACACCCCTTGACGCCTGGGGCGGGAGGGGCGCCACGAGCTGCTGGAGGTCCTGCTTGTACAGCGACTTGGGATGGAGGCGCTGGAGGCGGACCTGCTGGCTGGTCTTGAGCGCCACCGGCGAGAGCCGGGCCGTGCCCCGGGCCAGGGTCACTTCCCGGATGCCCGTGCGGGCGCACGCCGCCCGCAGGCGCCCCACGGCCAGCAGGGCCTCGGCCGGCGGCGGAAGGGGCCCATAGCGGTCGAGCCACTCCCGGCGCACGTCTTCGACCTGGTCGTCGGCGGTGATGGCGGCCAGCCGACGGTAGGCCTCGAGGCGCAGGTCCTCTCGGGTCACGTAGTCGGCAGGGAGGTGGGCGCCCACCGGGAGGTCCAGCTTGATCTCGGCGGGGGGACGGGGCTCCTCGCCCTTCAGCTCGGCCACCGCCTCGCTCACCATCTGCACGTACAGGTCGTAGCCGACGGCGGCGATGTGGCCCGACTGGTCGGCGCCCAGCAGGTTGCCGGCACCTCGGATCTCGAGGTCACGCATGGCGATCTTGAAGCCGGAGCCGAGCTCGGTGTGCTCGCCGATGGTGCGCAGGCGCTCGTAGGCCTCCTCGGACAGCGACACGTGGGGGGGGAAGAACAGGTAGGCGTAGGCCCGCTGGCCGGCCCGTCCCACCCGGCCCCGCAGCTGGTGCAGCTGGCCCAGGCCCAGCAGGTCGGCTCGGTCGACGACCAGGGTGTTGACCGTCGGCATGTCGATGCCCGACTCGATGATGGTGGTGCAGAGCAGCACGTCGTACTCACCGGCCCAGAAGTCGAGGACAACGGTCTCGAGCGTCCCCTCGTCCATCTGTCCGTGGGCCACGGCCACCCGCGCCTCCGGCACCAGCTCCCGCAGTGTTGCGGCCACGTGCTGGATGTCGGAGACCCGGTTGTGCACGAAGAAGACCTGCCCTTCCCGGAGCAGCTCCCGGCGGATGGCCTCGGCCACGGCCCGCTCGTCGTACTCGCCCACGTAGGTGAGGATGGGTTGGCGGTCGGCCGGCGGCGTGTGGAGGAGCGTGAGGTCTCGGAGGCCGGTCAGGCTCATCTCCAGCGTGCGAGGTATGGGCGTGGCCGTGAGCGTGAGCACGTCCACGTTGGCCCGCAGCTTCTTGATGGCCTCCTTGTGGGTGACCCCGAAGCGGTGCTCCTCGTCCACCACCAGCAGGCCCAGGTCCTTGAAGCTGACGTCGGCGCTCAGCAGCCGGTGCGTGCCGATCACCACGTCGACGGAACCGTCGGCCAGCCCCTCGACGACCTTCCTGGCCTGGCCAGGGGTCAGGAAACGGGAGAGGACCTCCACCCGCACCGGGTAGCCGGCGAACCGCTCCGAGAAGGTGACCAGGTGCTGCTGGGCCAGCAGGGTGGTGGGCACCAGCACGGCGGCCTGCCGGCCGTCCTGGATGGCCTTGAACACGGCCCGGATGGCGACCTCGGTCTTGCCGAAGCCGACATCGCCGCACACCAGCCGATCCATGGGCACGGGCTGCTCCATGTCGGCCTTGACCTCGACGATGGCCCGGGCCTGGTCGGGCGTCTCGACGTAGGGGAAGGCCGCCTCCAGCTCCTGCTGCCAGGGCGTGTCGCCTCCGAAGGCGTGCCCGGGACTGCTCACCCGCCGGCGGTACAGCACCACGAGCTCCTGGGCTATGTCGCGCACCGCGGCCCGCACCCGGGCCTTGGTCTTGTGCCAGTCGGAGCCGCCCAGCTTGTGCACGGCGGGCGTCTCGCCGCCGGTGTAGGGGCGGACGGCGTCGATCTGGTCCGAGGGCACGTAGAGCTTGTCGCCGCCGCGGTACTCGAGCAGGAGGTAGTCGCGCTCGGCGCCCCCGATGGCACGGGTGACCATGCCGCCGTAGCGGGCCACGCCGTGATGGTGGTGGACGACGTAGTCACCGACGTCGAGGTCGTCGAAGAAGCCCTCGGCCGGTGCCCGGCGGGGCCGGGGGCGTCGGTGGGCCCGGCGCCGGCCGGTGACGTCGCTCTCGGCCAGCACGGCCAGCTTGGCCGAGGGCAGCACGAAGCCGCGCTCCAGCGGCTGCACCACGAGGTGGGTCCCCGGGGAGGTGAGGTCGGGGGCACGGTCCACGGCCAGCCCTTCCTCCTGCAGGGCGCCGGCCATGCGGGCACCGCTGCCCTCCCCGTCGGCGCACACGACCACGCGGTAGCCATCGGCGGTCAGCTCGGCGAGCTGCTTGGCCAACCTCGGCCCGTCGCCCAGCACGGGGTCCCATCCGGTCGCCTCGACGGCCGGTGACCCGGGGCCCTCGGGGGCGGCCGTGACGAACCAGGACGGGGCCCTGGTGTGGGCCAGGAGGCGGTCGAAGGGAAGGTGGAGTCGAGGGAGCTGGCGGTCACCCACACCCCAGGTGCCCGACAGGGTGGTGGCCAGGGCCGCCTCCTCGTCGAGCAGCTCGGCGGCGCGGTCCCGCATGCGGCGGGGCTCCACCAGCAGGACCTGGGCGTCGGCGTCTATGAGGTCGGGCAGGACGTGCTCGCCCTCGGTGAGCCAGGGAAGCCACGACTCCATCCCGTCGAAGACCAGCCCCTCCGAGACCCGCTCCCACTGCTCCCGGCCCCACGGCTCGGCGCCCACCAGGGAGGCGGCCCTGGCCCTCACCTCGGGGGTGGGGAGGAGCTCGCGGCACGGGAAGATCTGGGCGTCGGGGAGGTCCTCGGTGGAGCGCTGGTCGGCCACCGAGAAGCGGCTGAGGCGGTCGACCTCGTCACCCCACAGGTCGATGCGCACCGGTGCGTCCTCGGTGGAGGGGAAGACGTCGACTATGGAGCCCCGCACCGCCACCTCGCCCCGGTGCTCCACCTGGTACTCGCGCCGGTACCCGGCCGCCACCAGGCGCTCCACCAGCTCCACCGCGTCGAGCTGCCGGCCCGGTTCGACCGCCACCGGCTCCACGTCCTCCACGTGGGGGCCGAGGCGCTGCACCAGGGCCCGCACCGGCGCCACCAGGGCCCGGGGCATGCGCTCGGGGTTGCGGAGCCGCCACATGGCTCGCAGCCGCCGCCCCATGGTCTCGATGCTCGGGCTCACCCGCTCGAACGGGAGGGTCTCCCAGGCCGGGAAGGTCTCCACCGCGGCCTCCCCCAGGTAGGCCCGCAGGTCGTGGGCCAGGCGGTCGGCGTCGGCGGCCGTAGGGGTGGCCACCACCACGGGATGGCGCTCGGAGAGGTCGGCCAGGGCAGCCACCACGAAGGCGCGCGCCGGCTCGGGTACGGCCAGGCTGGCGGCCGTCCGCCCGACCAGGGACGCCAGCGTGCCGTCCTGGCGGAGCAGGGGGGGGAGCGAGCCGAGGCTCACGACGTCATGCTACCGGCGGCCTCCCGGCCCTCTTCGCCTCGAAGGCGACCGTTTGATCAACCGAACCACCTATGTCGCGTCCCCGGTGATCAAACCCGCTTGGGAGCTCAGTTGAAGCGGTCCATGGCGGCGGCCGGGCCCTGGTCGAGGATGGTCTCCACGGCGTCGGCGGCCTCCTCCACCACCACGTCGAGCTCGGCCCGCTCCGCCTTGGTCGGGGCCCGCAGAACGTGGTCCACGCCCTGCTGGCGGCCCGGAGGCTTGCCGATGCCGATGCGGACCCGGCAGAACCCGTCGCTGCCCAGGTGGTCCCGGATCGAGCGCAGCCCGTTGTGGCCGGCCAGCCCGCCCCCCACCTTCACCCTGAGCCGGCCCACGGGAAGGTCGAGCTCGTCGTGGACAACCACCAGGCGCTCGAGGTCGTCGACCCCGAAGCGGCGCACGAGCGGCCCCACGGCCATGCCGGACTCGTTCATGTAGGTCTGGGGGAAGGCCAGGACCAGGCGTCGCCCGTCCACCCGGACCTCGTCCACTAGGGCCCGCTGCTTGGACCGGCGCAGGCGGGCCCCATGGCGGCGGGCCAGCACGGTCACGACTTGCGCGCCCACGTTGTGGCGGGTGCGCTCGTAGTCGGTGCCCGGGTTCCCCAGCCCGACGACGAGCAGATCGGCCGCAGCGCCCGTGCGGGGGCGGGCCAGGGCCTCAGCCCTCGGCGCCCGCTTCGTCCTCCCGGGCGGCCAGATCGGCCACCGTCTCGGCTCCGGCCTGGGCGTCCGGAGCAGCCTCCTCGGCCACCACGGCGGCCGCCTCCGCCGCCTCCGCTTCGGTGAGGAGGTCCTCCTCGCTCACCTGCGGGGGCTGGCCCACGACGATGGGGACCTCGGGGTCGACGTCGGTGCGCACGCCCTCGGGAAGGCGGACGTCGCCCACCCTGATGGTGTCGCCCACGGCGAGGCCGCTGACGTCAACCTCGATGACGTTGGGGATCCGGCCCGGCGTGGCGTTGACGGTGAGCATGAACAGCTGGTGGTCCACGACGCCGTCGGCGCGCTGGAGCTCCTCGGCCTCGCCCACCAGGTTCACGGGCACGTCGGCCGAGATGACCTCGTCCCGCCGGACGACCTGGAAGTCGACGTGCAGGACCGTGCCCCGCACGGGGTCGCGCTGCACGTCACGGGCCACGGTGAGGTGCGAGGTGCCGTCGACCTGGAGGTCGAGCAGCGCGTTCAGGCCGGCCTCGGTGGTGAGCGCCGAGCGCAGCGCCTTGCCCTCCACGGCGACGGGCACGGGCTCGATCCCGTGGCCGTAGATGACGCCGGGGACCTTGCCCGCGGTGCGGAGGCGACCGGAAGCGCTGGACCCGGTGGGACGGCCGGCCTCGACAGGAAGGCGGATCTCGGGCACGGCCCGAAAGTCTAGATCGTGACGGCCCCTTCCGAGGTTGCCGTCACGCCGCCTAGGGGCGTCCTAGGGCTGATTCTCGCCCCCGAAGATCTCGGACACGGACGTGTCCTCGAACACGGCGTCGATGGCGTCGGCCACCACGCCGGCCACGGAGAGGACCTCGATCTTGTCGATGGCCTTCTCGGGCGGGAGCGGCACCGTGTCGGTGATCACCAGCCTGGTAATCGACGAGTTCTTGAGACGGTCGACGGCCGGGTCGGAGAGCAGGCCGTGGGTGGCCATGGCCCAGACCTCGGCCGCGCCGGTGTCGGTGAGGATCTCGGCCGCGGCGACGATGGTCCCGGCGGTGTCGATCATGTCGTCTATGAGCACGCAGCGACGGCCCCGGACGTCCTCCGCCCCGGCCACGCTGACCGCCTCCACCCTGCCCCTCGTGCGCCGCTTGTAGACCGTGGCCAGGCTGGCGTCGAGGTGCTGGGCGAACCGCTCGGCCACCTTCACCCGGCCCGCGTCGGGCGCAACCACCACTGGCTCGGACGGGCAGGAGCGGTCCAGGTGGTCGACCAGCACGGGCATGGCGGTGAGATGGTCGAACGGACCGTCGAAGAAGCCCTGGAT
>JALYHE010000213.1 GCA_030776705.1 Actinomycetota bacterium
TTGGCCACCGAGGCCACGGCCCGGCCCACGAGCGTTCCCGCCCGTTCCACCACGTCCGGGCCGGCCTCCTCGGGTGGGCGGCCGGTGAGGGCTTCGATGGACGGCCCGGAGGCGCACGCCTCGAGGCAGCCGTGGGCACCGCAGTTGCACCGGCGCCCGCCCGGCTCCACGATCACGTGGCCGATGTGGCCGGCGTTGCCGGCGGAGCCGTCGAGCAGGCGGCCGTCGAGCACGATCCCGCCGCCGACGCCGGTCGACACGACCATGGCGATGAAGTTCTCCTCGTCCCCGGCGGCCCCGACCCAGCCCTCGCCCAGGGCCAGGGCCTTGGCGTCGTTGTCGACGAAGGTGGGCAGCTTGGTGGCCTCGGCCAGTCGCCGCCGAAGCGGGAAGTCGCGCCAGGCGGGGATGTTGAGCGGCGACACCAGCTCGCCGCCCGGGCTCATGGGCCCGCCGCATCCCACCCCGCAGGCCACCTCGTCGCCGCTGCGGACCCCTTCCACGAGGGACAGCAGCAGCGAGAAGACGGCCTCGGCGTCCTCGCCCTCGGTCGGCGCCTGCTCCTTGTCCAGGATCTCCCCGGTGTCGGTCACCAGAGCCGCAGCCAGCTTGGTGCCCCCGACGTCGATGCCAAGGGCACGCCCCATGTTCGGACCGTAGCGTTTGATCGCTCGGACGCGACAGAGGTGCGTCGAGTGATCAAGCGCCCCCTGCCCCCGGGGCGGGCGCGGTCAGTCCCGCTTGAAGCGCTTGCGCAGCCGGTCGCGCGTCTCGCTCAAGGCGTCGGGGATGCCCCTGGCCCGGACCGACTGGGTGACGTCCTGCCACCCCGCCCGTCCCATCTTGCGCAGGTTGCGCTCGAACACGAGGGCGCAGCCGAACATGAGGAAGACCCCGAGGAAGCCGAGGACCAGGCTGGAGAAGAACGACACCACGAGGACCACGAGCCCCACGAGGAAGCCCAGCGTCGCCCACTTGCAGTTCCGGCCGGCGTGGCGGTAGAGGGTGTGCTGGCTGACGCCTCGGGCGAAGGCGGGATCGCGCTCGTAGAAGCTGCGCTCGATCTCGTGGAGTATGCGCTGCTCTTCTTCGGACAGGGGCACGGCGCCGGGCCTCACTCCGCCTGCTCTGGTGTGGCGGTCATCATCGCGCACCCGCGGGGGCGCAACAACGCGTCGGTTCCGGGTTGGTTCCCGGTCCCCGGCGGAGCCAAACCCACGAGCCGATCAGCCCGCGCCGTCCCGGCCGGCGCCAGGCGGGCCCCACTGCTGGTCGCCCGGGCGCTTCATCCGCACGCCCCGCCCGTCGAGCAGGGCGGCCGGGCCCACGGCACCGTCGCCGAAGCGGGCGCGCACCTCGTCCACGGCCCGGGACGCCAGGGACCACCCGTCGTCGCCGGCCTCGTCCAGGCTGAGCTGGCGGGTGGCGCCGGCAGCCAGGTTGGACACGCTGACGCCGAGCAGGCGGACCCCCTGGCCCGGTCCCAGTAGGTCCAGCAGCGGCCACGCCACGGAGGCCAGGGTCGGCCCCGTGTCCATCGGGTCGGCCACCGTGTGGGAGCGGGTGACGGTGGTGCGGTCGTGGAAGCGCACCTTCACCGTCACGGTCCGGCCGGCCAGGGCCGAGGCCCGCAGGCGCGCGGCCACGGCGTCGCTCAGGCGCACCAACTCCCGCCTCAGCTCGGCCCTGTCGATCAGGTCGCGGGCGTAGGTCTCCTCGTGGCCCAACGACTTGGCGGCCCGCTCGGGCTCCACCTTCCTGCCGTCGCGGGCCCAGGCCAGGTCGTGGAGCTGGCGGCCCAGGGCCCGGCCCAGGGCGCTCACCAGGGCCTCGAGCGAGAGGGCGGCCAGGTCGCCCACCGTCGCCACGCCGCGGCGGCGCAGCCTGGCCTCGGTCCCCGGGCCCACGCCGGGCAGGGAGGACACCGGCAGCGGGTGCAGGAAGTCGAGCTCAGCGCCGCCCTCCACCACCACCACGCCCGGTCCGGGGTCGAGCCCGCGCAGCGAGGCGCGCGGCTTGGCCGCCTCGGACGCCAGCTTGGCCACCAGCTTGGACGTGCCCACCCCCACCGCCGAGTCGAGGCCCACCTCGCTGCGGACCCGGTCCCGGACCGCGGCCGCCACCTGGGAGGCGGGCCCGAAGAGGCGGCGGGCTCCACCGACGTCGAGGTAGGCCTCGTCCAGGGCCACGCCCTCCACGAGAGGCGTGAACGACCGGAACACGTCGTGGATGCGCCGGCTGTACTCGGCGTAGCGGCGGTGGTCCCCGTCGACGAACAGCGCCCGGGGGCACAGGCGCCGGGCCACCGCCGAGGGCATGGCCGAGCGCACGCCGTAGGCGCGGGCCTCGTAGGAGCAGGACGCCACCACGCCCCGCTGCCCGGAACCGCCCACGATGAGCGGCTTGCCGGCCAGCGACGGGTCCTCCAGCACCTCCACCGACGCGTAGAAGGCGTTCATGTCGACGTGGAGGATGGTGGGCTCGAGGGAGGGCCTCACGCCGGCCCAGCGTAGGATTCCGGGGTGGTGACACCGGAGGAGCGGCCCGTCTCCGCCCTGCCCTCGGCGGCGGCGCGGGCCCTGGCCTTCGTGGCCATCCTGGTGGCGGGCGGGTGCGGTGGGCTGATCGGCGCCTCGCTGGTGAACCTCCAGTGCCGCGGCGACTGCTCCACGCCGAGCGGGATCGCAGCCCTGGTGGGGGCGCTCGTGGCCGCCGGCGGGGTGGCCGTGGTGGCCGTACTGGTGCTGCGGGCCATGGGCGAGTGGAGGTCGACAGGCTCGGCACGACAGCGCGAGCTCCACCGGGTGCCCGAGGACGACGGTGGCGCCGGGGCGGTCAGCCCGTGAGCCGGAGAAGGCGGAAGCCCTCGGCGTAGGCCACGCCCGCCCTTCGGCCCTCCTCCTCGGCCCGCTGCCGGACCACCTGCTGGAACCACTCGCCCGTGTCGGCCAGCTGGCTCCGGTGGCACCTCACGGCCTCGCACTTGGCGTCGATGCTGTCCGTGACGTCGACCCACACGTTGGGCTCCAGCGTGCCCGAGAGGTACACCAGCTCCACCTGGTGGGCCGGGCCCTCGGTACCGAAGTAGTGGGGGTTGGCGGCCGCAGGTGAGACGGCGTCGAGCACGGCCCACCCCACGGCCCGGTGGTCGCGGTGGTTGAAGTAGGTGGACCCGAACAGCACGGCGGTAGGGTCCGGGCAGACCACCGCCTGGGGGCGGAGGCGGCGCACCAGCCCCACCAAACGGGCCCGCAGCTCGAGGGTGTTCTCGATCTCGCCGTCCGGGTAGCCGAGCAGGTGGTGGCCGGCCAGGCCCAGGGCCGCCGAGGCTGCGGTCACCTCTCCGGCCCGGCGCCCGGCCAGCTCGGCCGGGTCGGTGCGGGGATCGGACGAGCCCTTGTCGCCCTCGGTGCAGACCACCACGTGGACCACGGAGCCGGCCGACGCCCAGCGGGCCAGCGTCCCGCCGCAGGACACGTCGGGGTCGTCGGGATGGGCGTACACGGCGAGGGCCCGCTCCGGCACCTCGTCCGCCAGCTCGGGCACGTTGCTCTAGGGGGCGGCGGCCACGGCCTTGCAGGCCCGCTCCACGCCCTCGTCGTCCACGTCGTGGTGGGTGACCAGGCGCAGGACCCCCGGCGCGATGGTGCCGGCCAGCACTCCCTCGTCCCTCAGGTGGTAGAGGACGGCCTCGGCCCGCTGGTGGCGCCAGGTGACGACGTTGGTGCGCACCCGCTCGGGCCGGCACCCACCCCCCGGCCAGCGCTCGGCCACGGCCTCGGCCAGGCGCCGGGCCCGGGCATGGTCCTCGCCCAGGCGCTCGACCATGGTCTCCAGCCCGACCAGCCCGGCGGCGGCCACCACCCCGGCCTGGCGCATCCCACCGCCCAGGCGCTGCCGCTCCCCCCTCGCCTCCTGCATCACGTCGCCCGGTCCGGCCAGCAGCGACCCCACCGGGGCGCACAGGCCCTTGGACAGGCAGCACATGACGGTGGTGGCCTCGGCGGCGTAAGTGGCGGCCGAGATGCCGGTGGCGACCTCGGCGTTGAACAGGCGGGCCCCGTCCATGTGAAGGGGCAGGCCTCGGGCCGCCCCCCGTACGGCGCCCAGCGCCTCCAGGTCCCATGGCGCCCCGTCGGCCGGCATGTGGGTGTTCTCCACGCACACCAGCCCCGGCGCGGGGTGGTGGTGCCCGGCCGCCTCCACGGCCCAGGCCACGTCCTCGGGCCGGATGGTGCCGTCGTCGTCGGGGACGGTGTGGAACTGCACGGCGGCGTTGCGCCCGCCGGCCCCGTTCTCGTACACCACAACGTGCTGTCGGGCGCCGGCGACCACCACCGTGCCCGGGGCGGCGAGGAGGCGCAGGGCCAGCTGGTTGCCCATGGTCCCGCTGGGCACGAACAGGGCGGCGTCCATGCCCACCCGCGCCGCAAAGGCCTCCTCCAGGGCGTTCACGGTGGGGTCCTCGCCGTACACGTCGTCTCCCACCTCCGCCTCGACCATGGCCCGGCGCATGTCCGCCGTGGGCCGGGTCACGGTGTCGGAGCGGAGGTCCACCGGGCGTGGGCTCACGGCCGCAGGCTAGACCTGGGCCATGGCCGATCCTCACGATCTGCTCCCCGTCGCCGTCGAGGCCGCCCGTGCCGCCGGGGCCCTGCTCCTCGAGGGGCGCCAGCAGGCCGCCGACCAGTCCGGAGCCGAGACCAAGACCAGCGGCACCGACATGGTGACCGACATGGACCGGGCCAGCGAGGCCCTGCTGGCCCGCACCCTCCTCGACGCCCGCCCCGGCGACGCCTTTCTCGGCGAGGAGGGCACGGCCGGCGTGGGCACGACTGGGGTCCGCTGGGTGGTCGACCCTCTTGACGGCACCACCAACTACCTCTACGGCTTCCCGGCCTGGGCCGTGTCCGTGGCCGGCGAGGTCGACGGCCAGGTGGCGGTGGGAGTCGTGTACGACCCCTCCCACGACGAGATGTTCACCGCCGTCCGAGGTGGAGGCGCCCGCTGCAACCAGCGGCCCCTCCACGTCGAGGGCCCGGCCGAGCTGGAAACCGCCCTGCTGGCGACTGGCTTCAGCTACGACCCCGCCAGCCGCGGCCTCCAAGCCGCCGAGCTGGCCCAGCTCCTTCCCTCGGTGCGGGACGTGCGCCGGGCCGGGGCCGCCGCCCTCGACCTGTGCTGGGTGGCCCTCGGGCGGGTGGACCTGTACTTCGAACGGGGCATCCAGCCGTGGGACTGGGCCGCCGGCTCGCTGGTGGCCACCGAGGCAGGGGCGGTGGTCACCGACCTCGGCGAGGGCACGGTGGTGGCCGCCCCGCCCCAGCTGCACGGCTCGTTCCTGAGCCTCCTCGAGGCGGCCCGGGCCCGGGTGAGGGCGGAGCAGTCCGGGAAGCACTGAGCGGGCCCAGACGTTCCAGGTCTGCATGGGAGCCGTTCGCCGCCTCAACCATGCCGTGCTGTACGTCCGCGACGTGGAGCGCTCGATCGCCTTCTACCGGGAGGCGCTGGGCTTCGAGGAGGTCGCCCGCGAGTTCGGGGGCCGCATGGCCTTCCTGCGGGCCTCGGGCTCGGAGAACCACCACGACCTGGGCCTCCTCGCCCTGGGTCCGGCCGCCCCGTCGCCGCGGCCCGGGTCCGTGGGCCTTTACCACCTGGCATGGGAGGTCGGCGACATCGCCGACCTGGCCTCGGCCCGGGAGCGCCTGGCCGCCCTCGGGGCCCTGGCCGGCCAGAGCGACCACGGCGCCACCAAGTCGCTCTACGCCCGAGACCCCGACGGCAACGAGTTCGAGGTCATGTGGATGG
>JALYHE010000214.1 GCA_030776705.1 Actinomycetota bacterium
CCCTCGCCCAGGCCACCCGCAGAACGGCGGCGTGAGCGGCCGCCGCCGGGCGGGCGGAGTCCGGGCCCTGCTCGCCCACGCCGTCGTGGCGGCGGTGGCCCTCGCCGGCTGCGAGGGGGGCACGCCCGCTCCGTCCGGCCAGGCGGGGAAGGAGGCTCGTGCGGGGGCCGGCACCGTCACGCGGGTGGTGGACGGTGACACCATCCACGTCCGGCTGGCGTCCCCGGGTGGAGGCGGCGGGTCAGAGGAGAAGGTGCGCCTGATCGGTATAGACACGCCCGAGACGCACGGGCGGGGCGGCCTGCGCGAGTGCTTCGGAGCCGAGGCCTCGAACCGGCTCCAGGCCCTGCTCCCACCTGGCACCGGTGTCCGCCTGGTGCGCGACGTCGAGCCGAGGGACCGCTACGGCCGCCTCCTGGCCTACGTCTACCGGGCACCGGACGGGTTGTTCGTGAACCTGGCCCTGGCCCGGGAGGGGTACGCCACCGCCATGAGCTACCCGCCCAACGTGGCCCATGCCGGGGACCTGGGCGCCGCCGTGCGGGATGCCCGCCAGTCGCAACGGGGGCTGTGGCGGCGCTGCGGCGGCCCGGACACGCCAGAGCGCTGAGCTACCGTCCAATGCGTGGCCAGCGTCGCCGAGCGCCTGGGTTACGGCCCCGACGCCAAGCTGTTGATCGTCAGCTGCGACGAGCTGGGCGTCGCCCACGCCACCAACGTGGGCACATACGAGGCCCTGAGGGAGGGCCTGGGCACCAGCGCCAGCCTGATGGTCCCCTCACCGTGGGCCCGGGAGGCGGCGGCCCGCTACCGGGGTGAGGACGTCGGCGTTCACCTGGTCCTCAACGCCGAGTGGGAGCTGTACCGCTGGGGGCCCATCACCCAAGCCCCGTCGCTGCTGGACGGCGACGGTGGCTTCCCGCGCACGCCCCAGGACGTCTGGGACCACGCCGACCTGGACGAGGTGCGACGTGAGCTGCGGGCCCAGGTGGAGCGGGCCATCCTCTGGGGCTTCGACGTGAGCCACCTGGACTCCCACCTGGGCACGCTCCAGCGCCGCCCGGAGTTCTTCGACGTGTACCTCGAGCTGGCCGTCGACTTCGGACTTCCCCTCCGCCTGTCCGGCCCCTCGACCGAGCGTGACATCGGCTTTCCCTTCCGCCAGCTCGCCGCCGCCGAGGGTGTGGTCTTCCCCGACCACTTCGTGCCGGCCCGGGGCGCTGGCGCCAGGAGGGTGCTCGAGCGGGCCCTGTTCGACCTCGGGCCCGGGGTCACCGAGATCCAGGCTCATCCCGCCATCGACACGCCCGAGCTCCGGGCCGCGGCCCCGGACTGGCCCGTCCGGGTGGACGACCATGACGTGCTGGTCAACGACCACGGGCTGCGGGCCCTGGCCCAGCGAGCCCACGTCCAGCTCGTCGGCTACCGCGAGCTGCGCGACGCCATGCGGGGAAGCTGAGGGCCGAGCCGGCGGCCGGGCGGGGAAGGCCCGGCGTCAGCGGTCGGGGAGGAAGCCCCGCACCATGGGCGCCCTGGTGGGGGTGGCCATGCCCCCGGCCTGCTCGTCGGTCATGGCCACCGTGTCGACGTCACCGTGGACATGGAAGGCCACGACGCCTGGGGCCGGCCCCAGCACGCCCAGCGACACCATGCGGTCGTCCACCCGGCCCCACAGCTGATATGTGCGTCCCTCGGGCAGCGGCGGGAGGTTGTGGCGGACCAGGTATCCCTCGCCGTTGGGCTGGAGCGCGGCCTGGGCGTAGAGCCGGCCGTCCTCGGAGCGCAGGACCACCCGCTGGGCCCTGGCGTCGGCGTCGGCCGAGGCCGCCGCCTGCAGGAGGGCCCGCTGCCGGGCCGCCTCGCTGAGCTGGTCGATCCGCTGGTCCTGCCGGATCACCTGGAACCCGAGCACGCCGATGACGGCGGCGGCCAGCCCGCCCACAGCGGCCAGCGGGCGGGTGTAGCTCCGGCGAGGAGGGGAGGCCGAGCCGGCCACCCTGGACAGGTCGAGGCTCGGAGGCGCCTCCTCCAGGGCGGCCGAGATGCGCTCCCACAGCCCCTCGGGGGCAGGCGAGCCGGCGTGGGCCAGCGAGGCGGCCACCTCCCGGTGGGTGGCCAGCTCAGACTGGCAGCGGGGGCACTGCTCGAGGTGGGCCCGCACCGCCGCCGCCTCGTCCGGCTCCACGGCGTCCAAGGCGTACGCCGCCAGCAGCTCCTCGATCTCCTGGTGCGTCAGCCGTCCAGCCATGCCTGCTTCCCATCGGCGTCGACGAGCAGCGAGCGCATCCTCTTCAGGCCAGCCCGGATCCTGCTCTTCACGGTCCCCTCTGGCTCGTCGAGCAGGCGGGCCACCTCTCGATAGGTGTGCCCGCCGAAGTAGGCCAGGGCGATGGCCTGGCGCTCGACCTGGGGCAGGACGGCCACGGCCTGCTTGACCCGGGCGGCCACGGTGAGGTCCCAGACCTCCCGCTCCACGTCGTAGCCCGCCTCAGCGGTGCGCCGAGCGTCGCGCTCCTCCCGCTGGCGCCTCGAGCCCTCGGAGCGGAGCAGGTCCACCGCGCGCCCGTGGGCCTGGGCCAGGAGATAAGACCGCAGTGACCCTCGCTCGGGATCGAACTTCTCGGGCTCGTTCCAGAGCCGCAGGAAGACCTCCTGCACCACCTCCTCGGCGCTGGCCACGTCCACCAGCACCCGGCGGGCCAGCCCGTACACGGCCCCGGCGTGGCGCCGGTAGGACTCGGCCAGGGCGGCCTGGTGCCAGCGGCCGATGGCCACTACCAGCGCGCTGTCGCTGGCTTCGGAGAGATTGGGCGGCACCGTTCCTCTACGGGGACGGGCCACAGCCCGGATCAGCCAAGGTCACCCAGGTGGTCAGTACTGGGTGACCTCTCTGAGCTCGTCCTGGAACTGCTTGTACTCGGGCGAGTTGGTGATGGGCAGCAGGGCCATGAGCTTGGCCATGTTGCCCGTGACCTTGATCCGGCCCTGCATGAAGGCGGCGTTGGCGTCGAGCTCCCCCTTTTGGATGCTCATGGCGTCCTCGTAGGTGACCGTGAGCGTCACCTCGGCGTCGCTCAGCTCACCGAGCCGGCTCTCGAGGAGCTTGCCGTTCTCGAGGATCCAGTAGTACCTGATATCCCCCTCGGGGGCCTCGGTGACGACATACTGCATCCGAGCCGTGGCCCCCGGACGCTCGGGCTGGCCCTCGGCCAGCCTCTTCTGCTCGTCGAGCCACTCCTGCGTCAGCCACTTGGGCATGGGCTCCCCCCGAAACGGTCGTCCGACCTCGGGAATCTATCCAAAGGTGACCTGACGGACGCCGGCGAACAGGTCGTCCTCAGGCAGCTGGCTGCCGGTCAGGTCCCGGGCCAGGACGTAGTCGTCGTAAGGGTGGACGGTGCGCGCCACCTCGGGCGGCAGCCCGAACCAGAACGGCGAGTCGGGGTCGATCTGGGTGGCGTGGGCCAGGAGGGCCTGGCGGCGCACGTCGGCGTGCTCGGAGACGTCGACTCGGGTGGTGACCCGGTCGTCCTGGGAGGGCCGCTCGAACCATCGCTCGTCGAAGGGCGACTCCAGCCCCAGCGCCAGGAACTTCTCGTGCATGGCGACGATGCGGTTGCGGGACCACACCGTGTAGTAGAGCTTGGCCGGCTGCCACGGCTCTCCGAGCTCCGGGTAGGCCTCATGGTCCCCCGCCCGGTCGAAGGCCAGCACCGAGACCTCGTGGACACGCAGGTGGTCGGGATGGGGATAGCCCTGCTGGTCGTCGCTGTAGGTGATCACCACCTGCGGCCGCGTCCGGCGGATCTCCCCCACCAAGCGTCCCACGGCCTCGTCCAGGTCGGCGCAGGCGAAGCAGTCCGGGTGGCGGTTGGCCTCGCTGTCTGGCATGCCCGAGTCCCTGTAGCCGAGCATGACCACCTCGTCGTAGCCGATGACCTGGGCGGAGCGGGCCAGCTCGTCGAGGCGGACCTGGTGGAGGTTGGCCCGCACCTCCGGGCGGTCCATGGCCGGGTTCAGGATGTCGCCTTCCTCCCCGCCGGTGCAGCACACCAGCACGGTGTGCACGCCCTCGGCGTGGTAGCGCGCCACCGTGGCGGCGCCCTTGGAGGCCTCGTCGTCGGGATGGGCGTGCACGGTGAGGAGGCACAGGCGCTCGGGCACCGGCCCACGTTATTGCAGGCGGATTCCCGGCTCGGACGCACCGGCGCCCTTCCGCAGACGCGATCGGGGCGAGGCCCGAAGGCCCCGCCCCGGTCGAGCCGGACTGCTAGAGATCTAGCGTCGCCGGGCCACGCGCACCCGCCGCGCCCGGCGAGCCCGCCCCACG
>JALYHE010000215.1 GCA_030776705.1 Actinomycetota bacterium
GTGGTGAAGAGGATCGAGGCCGACGGCAGCCCGGACGGCACTCCCAGGGTCCTGCACCGGGCCCTGCGGGTGACCATCGCCGAGTCGGCGGGCGAGCCGGCGGGCGAGCCGGCGCCCTGACGGCTACGACGGCAGGGCGTCCAGGCCCACCTCGCTGCCGTCGGCGAACACCGACACGTCCCCTGCACCCGCAGCTCGCCAGGTGCCGTCCTGGTGGCGGATCACCGCCGTGCGCTCCTCTATCCCCACGACCTTGAGGCCCGGCGGGGCCAGCGCCAGCGTGCGGTGTGCCTTCTCGGGTGACCACGAGTCGTAGTTCGGGATGACGGCCACCTGGGCCACAAGCCCCAGGCCGACAGTGAAGGCCCCGCCCCTGGGGTCCACCATGGGGTCGGTCAGAACCATGGCCCCCGCCGACGACCCCGCCACCACCGCCCCCTCCTGCCATGCCCCAACCAGGGCGTCCCAGACCGCCGAGTCCTTGAGGACCGAGCGCAGGTGCAGGGGCGACCCGCCGCTCAGGTAGGTGAAGCGGGCCTCCCGCACCACGGCGGCGTTGGCTTCGTCCTCGGCGTCGCCGCGGAGGTAGACGTCGAGTCCCCGCACGGCGGCGCCCATGCCCTTGAACCAGCGTGTGGCGTCGGCCACGGCCCGCTCCGGGCGCTCGTACGCCGCGGCGGTGGGCAGCACCAGGACCTCGCCGGCGCCGCTGGCCTCCAGCAGCTCCTCGTCGAACGAGCACCCCTCCCGCCACTCGCCCCCTCCGACCAGGGCCAGCACCCCCGGAGCGCTCATCGTCCCACCGTCTCGGGCCCGCTCACGGGGTCACCCCGGGCCCGGCCGCGTGGTCCCCGACTTCTCCCCAACGCCGTCCACAAGCGGGGATAACGGTGCCGACCAGCGGAGCGCACCGCGGCCCGCCCTCGGGTCCCTCCACCCGCGGCCCGAGAACCGCCACGAAGGCCGGCCCCGTCGTCGGTAAGGGCCCTGTGGGCGGGGCCACAGCGTCTCGAGCGCGGCCACGATGACAGCCACGACCTCGGGTGACGGCCGAGCCGGCCGAGGGCTCAAAGCGGGACGTTGCCATGCTTCCTCCCCGGCGCCTCGGCGCGCTTGGAGCGGAGCATGGCCAGGGCCCGGATGAGGACGGCCCTGGTGTCGGCGGGGTCGATGACGTCGTCGACATAGCCCCGCTCGGCTGCGACGTAGGGGCTGACGTGGGCCTCGGCGTACTCCTTGGCCAGCTCCGTCTTCCGGTCCGCTGCGTCCACCGCCTCGGCCAGCTCCCGGCGGTGGAGCACCTCCACGGCCGCCTGCGGGGTCATCACGGCCACCTCCGCCGAGGGCCAGGCGAAGGCCAGGTCGGCTCCAATGGCCCTCGAGTTCATGACGACGAAGGCGCCCCCGTAGGCCTTCCTGGTGATCAGCTGGACCCGAGGCACCGTGGCCTCGCAGAAGGCGTACAGCAGCTTGGCCCCGTGGCGGACGATGCCGCCGTGCTCCTGGTCGGTGCCGGGCAGGAAGCCGGGAACGTCGACCACCGTCACGAGCGGCACGCCGAAGGCGTCGCAGGTGCGCACGAAGCGGGCCGCCTTCTCGGAGGCGTCCACGTCGAGCACCCCGGCCAGGACGGCGGGCTGGTTGGCCACCACACCGACGGGGTTGCCGTCCAGGCGAGCGAAGCCGCACACGATGTTGGGAGCCCACTCGGGGAAGCACTCGAGCAGCTCGCCGTCGTCGACAGCCGCGCCGACGACCGCCTTCACGTCGTAGGACTGGCTGGGACTGGGCGGCAGCAGCTCGACCAGCTCCTCGGCCCGACGGGCGGGGTCGTCCGTGGCGTCCACGGTCGGGGGGGCCTCCTGGCAGTTCGAGGGCAGGAAGGAGAGCAGCCTCCTCACGTCGTCCAGGCAGGCCTTCTCGTCGGCGCTGACGAAGGTGCACAGGCCTGAACGGGTGGAGTGGGTGGTCGCCCCTCCCAGCTGCTCGGGGGTCACGTCCTCGCCCGTGACCGCCCTCACCACGTCGGGGCCGGTGATGAACATGTGGGACACGCCCTCGACCATGAAGACGAAGTCGGTCATGGCCGGGCTGTACACGGCTCCGCCGGCGCAGGGCCCCAGCACCACGCTGATCTGAGGGATGACGCCCGAGGCGGCCACGTTGCGCCGGAAGATCTTCCCGTACATGTCGAGGGACACGACGCCCTCCTGGATGCGGGCGCCGGCGCCGTCGTTGATGCCGATCATGGGGACGCCGGCGGACACGGCCAGGTCCATCACCTTGTGGACCTTCTCGGCGAAGACCTCGCCCAGCGAGCCCCCGTAGACGGTGAAGTCCTGGCTGAACACGCAGACCCGGCGCCCGTCGACGGTGCCGAAGCCGGTGACCACCCCGTCGGTGTAGGGCCGGTGGTCGTCGAGCCCCATCCCGTGGGCCCGGTGCCGGGCCAGCATGTCGAGCTCCTGGAAGGAACCCTCGTCGAGCAGGGCGTCGACACGCTCCCTGGCCGTCATCTTGCCCTTGGCGTGCTGGCGCTCGACGGCCCGGGGAGAGCCGGCGTGGACGGCCTCCTGCTTGCGCCTGGCCAGCCCGTCGAGGTGCTGCGTCATGGGGTGGTCGGGCACCCGAAAGAGGCTAGTTGCTCGGTCCCGACGTCCCTTCGGCCCGGGCTGCCGCGCCCTATCGTCGCAGCCGTGATCCCGCCGCCGACGGGGCCCGTCGAGCCGCCGCCCAGCCAATGGGCGTTCCCGGACCCGACCGAGGCCGCCGGGGACCTGGTGGCGGTCGGCGCCGACCTCGCCCCCGGCACCATCCTGGCCGCCTACCGGAGGGGGCTCTTCCCGATGCCGGTCGGCGGCAGCGAGGGTGGCGTGCCCGCCTGGTGGTCGCCCGACCCCCGCGGCGTCCTGCCCCTGGACGGCCTCAAGGTGAGCCGCTCGCTGCGCAGGTCGTGCGCCAACTTCGAGATCCGCCTGAACACGGCCTTCGAGGACGTCATCGACGCCTGCGCCGACCCCCGCCGACCCCAGGGCTGGGTCTCCCCCGAGGTGCGCAACGCCTACGTGGACCTGCACCGGCTGGGGTGGTCGCACAGCGTGGAGTCGTGGTCGCTCGACGACGGCAGCCTGGCGGGAGGGCTCTACGGGGTGGCCATCGGAGGCCTCTTCGCCGGCGAGTCCATGTTCCACCGCAAGAGGGACGCCTCCAAGGTGGCCCTTGTGGCGCTGGTGGAGATGCTCCAGGGCGAGGGGGCCGCCCTCCTCGACGTGCAGTGGTGCACCCCGCATCTGGCCAGCCTGGGAGCAGTGGAGGTCAGCCGCCGCCGGTACATGCAGCTGCTGGCCGACGCCCTGCGCCGGCCTCTGCCCTCCTCCTTCAGGACCTCCTACCAGGCCACCTGACCCCGTACAGGGCGTGCCGGGTGGCCCGGCGTCGTTACCATCTGCACCACGGTAAAGGCTCTGGGCGTCGAGCCCTTCACTACCGCTCCCCCGCCCCTCAAGGACTGCGTCGACCGCCGCCACGCCACGGTCCTGGAGGCCTGGAAGGAGGGCAGGCGCGGCTACGCCCGGCTCGCCTCCCCCTCCGGGGACCTGTTCGCCCGCTGGAGCGAACGGGCCGCCGATTCCGCCCGCCTGGCCCACGAGCGAGCCGTCCGGGAGGTGGTCGGCACGTCCGGGCCTGCACTGCGGGCCCCCGCCGTCCTGGAGTGGGGCGAGCTGTGGATGCTCGAGCAGAGCGTCGTGAGCGAGCCCTTCGAGGGCCCGCCCGCCGTGGACGCCGCCCTCACAGCTTCCGCCGCCCTGGCCCGGCTGCGCCTGCCGGCACCGCCCGGAGCGCACCAGAACCCCCTCCTCGGAACCGCTTCGGCCCTGGCCTACCGGGTAAGAGCGCTGAAGCCGCCCCTCCCTCCCTCCGACCTGGCGCGGGCCAGGCGCATGCTGCACCGCACCTCGCTGCCGCTGCGGACGGGCCACGGTGACTTCCACCGGGACAACCTGCTCCTCTGCGACGGCGTGGTGTGGGCCGTGGACTGGGAGCTGTCGGGGCTTCTGCCGGCGGGATTCGACCTGTGCGTGCTGTGGGCGTCGCTGGACGACCCGACCGACCGTGACCGCCTCTTCGAAGGCGCCGTGGCCCAGGTCGGTGAGGAAGCCCGCCGGGACCTCGCCGTCCTGCGCTACTCGCTCACGGTGAGGACCATCGCCAGCAAGCTGGCCAGCCCCCTGCCGGACAACAGGGACAGGGAGGGGGCGGCGGCGCTGGTGGAGCTGCTCCCCGCCCTCAGGGCCGAGGCCGGAGTCAGTACGGCCCGGCCTTGACCACCCGCATGGTGGCGCTCCTCGTGTCGACCCCCGCCGGTGCCGATGTTCCGGACCGTGAGCGCCCATGAGGACGGAACGGCCCTCGCCTCCCCGGTGACGGAAAGGGCGGGACGCAACGCCGCGGCCATGGCCGTGGCCGAGGTGCTGGGGAAGCTGGGCACCTTCGCCTATACCCTCCTGGCCGCCAGGGAGCTGGGCAAGGGCGACTTCGGCGCCTTCGCCTACGCGGTGTCGTTCTCGCTCCTCGTCACTTCGGTCCCCGTCTGGGGCTTCGACCCCGTGGTGGTGCAGGAGGGCAGCAGGGATCGCTCCCGCCTGCCCAAGCTCGTCACCGAGCTGCTGGTGTGGCGGGCCGGGCTGGGTCTGCCCGTGTTCGCCGCCCTGGGCTTCGTAGCCGCCCAGGACCGCCCCACCACCAGGGCCACCGTCGCCCTGGCCCTGGCGCTGCTAGCCGGCCTGTGCGACGTCTACAGCGAGTCCAACCGGTCGGCGGCCGCCGCCCTGCGCGACCAGCTCGGCGTGGCCCGGGCACTGGCGCTGCAACGCCTGGCCACCGCCGTGCTGGCCGTCGGCGCCCTGTTCGCCGGACTGGGGCTGGTGGGGGTGGCCGGCGCCTACGCCCTGGGCGCGCTGGGCGGCGCCCTGGTGTCGTCCCGGGAGGTCCGGCGCCTGGGTCTGCGCCTGACGCCCCGAGACCTCACCTGGGAGGGGCTGGGCCAGATGGGGCGGCGCTCGGTGGTCTTCGGGGTCGGCTCCCTTGTGGGCGTGGTCCTGTTCCGGATCGACGCCGTTCTCTTGGCCACCTTGAAGGACGACGCCGCCGTGGGCGCCTACGCCGCCGCCTACCGCCTGCTCGAGACCGTGCTGTTCGTCTCCTGGGCCGTGGGCAAGGCCTTGTTCCCGGTGATGGCCGCCGACCCCCAGCCCGGGCCGGTGCGCTCGGCGCTGGGCAAGGGCCTGGGCGCCCTCGGCGCCGTCTACGTCCCCTTCGCGGTGGGACTGGCCGTGATGGCCGGCCCCGTCGTGCGCCTCCTCTACGGCGGGGAGTACGGAGCCGACACCGTCGCCGTCACCCGGTGGCTGGCCCCCGCCCCTCTGATCTTCGCCGTCTCCTACCTGGCCAACTACGCCCTCGTGGCCATGGGGAAGGCGAGGCAGGCCGTAGTCGTCGGCACTCTGGTGGCGGTGCTCAACGTGGTGGCCAACCTCCTCCTCATACCCGTCTTCGGAGTGGTGGGGTCGGCCATCACGACCACCGCGTCCTACGCCGTCGAGGCGGCCGTGATCCTGGTCCTCACCGGCTCGGTCCTGGGCGGTCGGGTGAAACTGGCTCGGGCCCTGGGGCCGGCGCTGCTCGCCGCCGCCGTCATGGCCGGGGTGATCGCCCTGCCCGGCATACGCCAGACGGTGCTCGTGGCCGTGCCCGTGGCCTGCGCGGTGTACGCCATCTCCTGGCTGGCCATCACCAAGCGGCTGGCCCCAGACCAGCTCCAGCTGCTGGCGTCGCTTCGACGAGAGCCTGCCTGACGGCCGCGTCCTGGGCCGCTATTTGCCCTGAGACGCTGCTCCTCAGCCCCGCCGGGCGGCCAGGGCCTCGGCCCGCGGAGCCAGGCCGGGAGCCTGCAGGCGCTCGCAGGCGCCGGCGAAGCGGGGCCCGGGCCCCGCCCACCGCAGCTCCTCCACGGAGGCCATTAGGGACCGGTCCAGCCGCAGGGTGGCCAGCTCCCGGAACAGCAGGGCCAGCTCCCACTGCTGGCGGAGAGAGGCGGCCAGCGAGCGGGCGCCTCGCACGTCGACCTCCCAGCGCTGGCCCAGCCTAGGGATGGCCTCGAGGTGGTGATAGCGGGCCAGCACGGCCGACGCCGTGGCCGCGCCGAAACCCTTCACCCCCGGGAAGCCGTCCGAGGAGTCGCCCACCAACGCCAGCCAGTCGGCCACGGACGGGGGCGACACGCCGAAGCGGGCGACGACGCCTGCCTCGTCCAGCGTGACCCCCTTGCGGTGGTCGCGCTGGACGATGCGGTCGCCCACTACGCACTGGGCCAGGTCTTTGTCGGGGGTGTGGATGACAACCTGCTCCACGGCGCCGTCCTGGGCGGCCACGGCGGCACCGGTGGCCAGGCCGTCGTCGGCCTCCAGCTCCACCATGGGCCACACGCACACGCCCATGGCGTCGAGGGCCTCCTCGACGAGGGGGAACTGGCTGGTGAGGTCCTCGGGGAGGCCGCTGCCGTCCTTGTAGCCGGGCCACAGCTGGTTCCTGAACGACTCGATGACGTGGTCCGTGGCCACCGCCACGTGGGTGGCGCCCTCCTCGAGGAGGCCCAGCACGAAGCCGAGGACCCCCCGGGTCGCGGCCGAGCGGGAGCCCTTGGCCCGGGCCGCGGCCGGAACTCCGTAGTGGTGGCGGAAGAGCTCGTATGTGCCGTCCACGAGGTGCACCCTCACCGCGGCGACGACCTCAGTCGCTACGGGTGTGCGGTGCCTCCACGCTGCCCCCGAGGGCCTGCCACACGGCTTGGACGTTCTCGTAGACCTGCTCGCCGGGCAGAGCCATGATCGCCTCCACCATGTCGTCCGGGGCGTGAGCGTCCCGGGCCACGGCGACCAGCTCCTCCCGCCCGGCCGGGAAGCGGGCCGCGGCCAGGTGCCGGGACAGCTCGGCCCGCTGCTCCACGTCGGCGTCCGAGAGCTCCGTCCCCGGCAGCACGTCGTCGTAGCGCCTGCCTGGCCCCACGGCCGGGTCCTCCTGGAGCCGGCCCTCCTGGGCACGGGACTCCTCGGCGGTGCCGTGTAGCAGCGAGTCCACCTCGTGCGCCATGGCGTCGTCGATCCGGGGGTTGTGCTTGTCGGACTCTCGCTCCATCTGCTCGAAGGTAGTCTCCGGCGACGACCCGCCGGGAGGTGCGAGCCATGAGATTCCCTGTCCCTTCTCGGACCCGGCACGGGCATGTGAAGCACCTCCGGGCCGTCGGCCTGCCACGCGGCTGAGATGGCCGTCGAGCACTTCGACACCGTGGTGGTGGGGTCCGGCTTCGGTGGCTCCGTGACCGCCTACCGGCTGGCCGAGGCGGGACGAAAGGTGTGCCTCCTCGAGCGCGGCAAGCCGTACCCGCCCGAGTCCTTCCCCCGCCGGCCCAACGCCATGGCCAGGAACTTCTGGGACCCCAGCCGGGGTTGCCACGGGCTGTTCGACTTCTGGTCGTTCCGCGGCATCGAGGCCCTGGTGAGCAGCGGGCTCGGGGGCGGCTCGCTGATCTACGCCAACGTCCTCATCCGCAAGGACGAGCGCTGGTTCGTGGAGGAGGCGCCGTTCAAGGGCGGCTACGAGCACTGGCCCATCGGGCGGGCCGACCTGGACCCGCACTACGAGGCCGTCGAGCGCATGCTGGGAGCCCAGCGCTACCCGCTCGACTCCCCGGGCTACGCCGACACGGCCAAGACCCTGGCCATGAGGGACGCGGCACAGGGCCTGGGCTTGGAATGGGGACTGCCCAACCTGGCCGTCACCTTCGCCAACCCCGGCCGTCCGCCCGGCTTGGCCGAGCCGATCGCCGAGGGGCCGTATCCCAACCTCCACGGGCGGCCACGCACGACCTGCCGCCTGTCCGGCGAGTGCGACCTCGGTTGCAACTACGGCAGCAAGAACACCCTCGACCACACCTACCTGTCCGCCGCCAAGCACCACGGTGCCGAGATCCGCACCCGCTGCGAGGTCCGCCGGCTCGCCCCACGGCCGGAGGGCGGCTATTCGGTCAGCTACGTCGAGCACCGCCCCGAACGGGAGGGCCGGCGAACAAACACGGCCAGGCTGCCCCACGTCGAAGTCACCGCCGACCGGCTGGTCCTGGCCGCCGGCGCGCTGGGGACGCCCTACCTGTTACTGCGCAACCGGGCCTTCCTCGACCTCGGACCGGCGCTGGGCACCCGCTTCTGTGGCAACGGGGACCTCCTCAGCTTCATGATTCGCAAGCGCTCCGGTCGCGTCCGGGGCCCGTCCCGGGCCTTCGACGCCAGCCGCGGACCGGTGATCACAAGCTTCGTCCGGGTCCCCGACGAGGTGGACGGGGAGGGGACCGGGCCCGGCCACTACGTGGAGGACGCCGGCTACCCCACGTTCGTCGACTGGATGGCCGAGACCACGCAGCTGCCCGGCAACGTCCGGCGCGCGCTGGCCTTCTCACTGTGGCGCCTCTGGGCGCGGATCTCCAAGGACCCACAGAGCGAGGTGAGCGCCCGGCTGGCCATGCTGCTCGGGAGGGCCGACCTGTCCTCCGGGTCGCTCCCGCTGCTCGGGATGGGTCGAGACGTCCCCGACGGGGTGATGCAGCTTCGCAGGGGCTACCTCGACATCGACTGGACCACGGCCACGTCCAAGCGGTTCTTCGACCGGGTGAGGGACACCATGGCGGCCCTGACCCAGGAGCTGGCCGCCGACTTCAGAGAGAACCCGCTCAGCCTCATGAAGCGGGTCATCACCGTCCATCCGCTCGGGGGATGCCCTATGGGCCGCCACCGTGAGGAGGGCGTGGTCGACGCCAACGGCCAGTCCTTCGACCATCCGGGCCTCTACGTCGTCGACGGTTCGGCCATGCCTGGCCCGGTGGGTCCCAACCCGGCCCTCACCATCGCCGCCTTCGCCGATCGCGCCAGCGACGCCATCCTCGACGGAACGGGGCCCGGCCCGGCAGCAAGGAGGGCGGCAGGAGTCGCAGGGTCGCGCCCGGCGGTGACCAGCCTGGAGTTCACCGAGGAGATGAAGGGCTACGTGAGCATGGGTCAGTCCGACTTCGGCCAGGGCTACCGCAAGGGCAAGGAGGACGGGAGCTTCTTGATGTTCCACCTCACAATCGAGGTGGACGACGTCGACCGCTTCGTGGCCGATCCGGCCCACCTGGCGTCGGCCCGCGGGTGGGTGGAGTGCGAGCAGCTCGGAGGGCGGCTGCCGGTGCACCAAGGCGTCTTCAACCTCTTCGTGGACGGCGCCGACCCGTCCGTCACCAACATGATGTACCGCCTCCATCTCACCGGCGACGCCGGGGAGCCCCTGACCCTCACCGGCTACAAGGACGTGAAGGACGACCCTGGGCTGGACCTGTGGGCAGACACAACCACCCTGTTCGTGCGGGTCCTCAGAGGCCACGTCGAGGAGGACGAGAGCGGCGCCGAGGTCGTCGCCGCCGGCGTTCTGCGCATCTACATGCTCGACTTCGCCAGGCAGCTGACCACCTTCCGGGTGCGGGGCCCGGACGCCGCCACTCGCCGCAAGGCCCTGTCCGACTTCGGCAGCCTCTTCCTAGGCAAGCTCTGGGAGATCTACGCCGACAAGGCCCAGAGCAGCGCCGAAGGAGCCTCTCTCCCCGGCTGAGGGAGCACGGCCGGGATCAGCCGTCCAGCTCGCGGCGGCCCTGGAGGGCCCGGCCGAGGGTCAGCTCGTCGGCGTACTCGAGGTCACCGCCCACGGGCAGGCCACTGGCGATGCGGGTGACGCGCAGGCCGGCCGGGGACAGCAGCCGGGCCAGGTACATGGCCGTGGCCTCGCCTTCGATGTTGGGGTTGGTGCACAGGATCACCTCGCTGATCCCCTCCGCCTCGACCCGGGACAGCAGCTCGCGCACCCGCAACTGCTCCGGGCCGATGCCCTCGATGGGGCTGATGGCGCCCTGGAGGACGTGGTAGCGGCCCCGGTACTCCCCCGTCTTCTCCACGGCCACGATGTCCCGAGGCTCCTCCACTACGCACACGAGGGAGGGGTCCCGCCGGTCGTCGAGGCAGATGGCGCATTGCTCGCCTTCGGCCACGTTGAAGCAACGCCGGCAGAACGACACCCGCTCCTTCATCTCGGTGATGGCACGGGCCAGGCGGAGGGCGTCCTCCTTGGGCAGCTTCAGCAGGTGGAAGGCGATGCGCTGCGCCGACTTCGGGCCCACGCCGGGCAGGCGGCCCAGCTCGTCGATCAGGTCCTGGACGGCGTCGGCGTACAACTACTGCTGCTGCGGGCCGAGGCCGCTCGGGCCCGAGGCCCCCGGGGCCGGCCCGCCCAGGCCGAGGCCCCCCAGGTCGAGGCCGGCCAGGCTCTCCTGGCTCATGTCGCGAGCCCGGGACACCGCGTCGTTGCACGCGGCCAGGACAAGGTCCTCGAGCATGGCGACGTCGTCGGGGTCGACCGCCTCTGGTGCGATGCTCACCGACTCGAAGTCCATGGCCCCGGTGAGCCTGACCTTGACAACGCCGCCGCCGGCCTGGCCCTCAACCACCTGCTCGGCCGCCTCGGCCTGAGCGGCCAGCACCTGCTCCTGCATGGCCCGGGCCCGCTCGAGCAGGGCGTCCATGTCGAAGCCTTCGCTCACGAAACCTCCTCGGCGCCGGGGAACGCCTTCAGGAGGCGGTCCTCGGGCGAGGTTACCGGCGGGCCCGCCTCGCCCGGGCCATGCTCCGGACCCTCGAGCCCGGCTTCCTGCGGGCTCGGCGCCCCCGGCGCCGCCGACGGCCCACCGCTCTCGACCACCAACCGGAGGGGCACGGGCCGGCCGAAGTGCTCCGACAGGGCCGCCTCCACGTCGCCCCGCACCTCCTCGCAGCGCTCCCGGTGGATGCCGTTGGGCAGGGCGAACACGGCCCTGCCGCCCTCCACTGCGACGAAGCGACCTGCGGCGAAGCGGGACTTGGCCCGCGGGGACAAGGAGGCCAGCACGTCGTCGCCCCACGCCAAGGTGAGCTCGTCGCGGGACGGCAGCGACGCTCGGCCTTCCTCGCCGTCGGCCCCTTCGGCTGCCATGGGAGGCGACGGAGGAGGGGGGGCGACCTCGGAC
>JALYHE010000216.1 GCA_030776705.1 Actinomycetota bacterium
TCCCTTGGGAGGGCAACTACTCGTCATGGCTGGAGCAGAAGCAGCTCCGCCTCGAGCGGGAGGAGAAGGCCGACTCGGCCCGGCGCCGCACGCTCCAGCGGGAGCTCGAGTGGATCCGCATGTCGCCCCGCGCCCGCCAGGCCAAGGGCAAGGCCCGCCTCAACGCCTACGCCAGCCTTCTCGCCGAGGCCGAGGCCGCCCCGCAGCGCTCCGAGCGCCTGGAGATGGCCATCCCGCCCGGCCCCCGCCTGGGTGACGTGGTGGTGGAGGCCGAGGGCGTCCGGAAGGGGTACGGCGACCGCCTGCTGATGGACGGCCTAACCTTCGCCCTGCCCCCGGGGGGCATCGTGGGCGTGATCGGCCCCAACGGGGCCGGCAAGACCACCCTGTTCCGTCTGATCACGGGCCAGGAGGCGCCCGACGCCGGCACCCTCCGGGTCGGGCCCACCGTGCAGCTCGCCTACGTGGACCAGAGCCGGGAGGTCCTGGATCCGGCCAAGACCGTCTACGAGCAGGTCACCGGAGGCCGTGACCGCCTGGTGGTGGGGGGCCGGGAGCTGCACGGCCGTGCCTACCTGGCCTGCTTCGGCTTCAAGGGGTCCGACCAGCAGAAGAAGGTCGGGGACCTGAGCGGAGGCGAGCGCAACCGGGTCCACCTGGCCATGGTCCTGTCCGCGGGCGGAAACGTCCTGCTCCTGGACGAGCCCACCAACGACCTCGACGTGGACACGCTCCGGGCCCTCGAGGACGGCCTGACCGAGTTCGCCGGCTGCGCCGTGGTCATCAGCCACGACCGCTGGTTCCTCGACCGGGTGGCCACCCACATGCTGGCCTTCGAGGGCGACTCACGGGTCCGGTGGTTCGAGGGGTCCTACAGCGACTACGAGGCCGACCGCAGGAAGCGCCTGGGCGGCGAGGCCGACCAGCCCCACCGCATCCGCTACAAGCCCCTCCAGCGGGCCTGAGCCCTCGAACGGGATCCACCAGGCGCGGGGCTGGGCCCGATACGGTGATCTCGGCCGCTCAAGTTCGGCCCCCGAATTGCCGATATGACGAACATGGCGACCTCTACCGTCTTGAAGAGCAGAGCCGTCGAGCGTCTGGTGGAGCCCGGCAACTCGGCCGTCTGCGTCCTGTGCCGGGCGCCGGTGAAGTTCGTCGCCCGCGTCCAGCACCGCCAGGTGATCGCCAACGTCTACAAGGGCGAGAGCTGGGACCGGGTCGAGCACTACCACTCCCCCTGCTACGAGGAGGCGGGCCTCCCCTACGGCCCAGCCGCCCAGCCGCCCAGCCGCAAGCGCTGATCCGGCGCCGGCCACCGGGGGCCGGCGGTAGCGTTCTCCTCCGATGCGGACCCGCGTCACCCGCTCGTTCGCCTTCGAGGCCGCTCACCAGCTCCCCTGGCACTCCGGAAAGTGCAGGCGCCTCCACGGCCACAGCTACCGGCTGGAGGTGACGGTCGAGGGCGCCCTCGACGAGAACGGCGTTGTGGTCGACTTCGACGACCTGGCCCAGGTGGTGGAGCGGGAGGTGGTCTCCCACTACGACCACCGCTACCTCAACGAGCTCATGGACAACCCGACCGCGGAGCTCGTCGCCCACCAGGCTTGGAAGAGGATGGAGGCGGCCGGGCTCACGGTGGTCCGCCTCCGGCTGTGGGAGACCCCCGACTCCTCGGTCGAGCTCCTGGCTTGAGCGCGGCGAGCGCGGCGCTGGTCCTGCTCTCGGGCGGTCTGGACTCGACCGTTTGCCTGGCCCTGGCCCGGCGTGAGGCCGGCCCCGTCACCGCCGTCACCTTCGACTACGGGCAGCGTCACCGGGCGGAGCTGGACCGGGCCGCCCAGGTGGCCGCGGCTTCGGGGGTCGAGCAGGTGGTGGTCCGCCTGGACCTGTCGGCCTGGGGCGGCTCGGCCCTCACCGACGCCTCCGTCGAGGTCCCCGACGCGGCCGACGGGACCGGGGGCATACCCGCCACCTACGTGCCGGCCCGCAACCTCATCTTCTGCTCGCTGGCCTGTGGGATCGCCGAGGCCAGGGGCGCCGACTTCGTGTACCTCGGCGTCAACGCCCTCGACTACAGCGGCTACCCCGACTGCAGGCCGGAGTTCGTTCGGGCCTTCGAGGCGGCCGCCAACCTGGGCCTCAAGCGGGGCGTGGAGGGTCGCCCGCTCGAGCTGCGCACGCCGCTGATCCACCGCACCAAGGCCGAGATCGTTCGGCTCGGCGCCGAGCTCGACGCGCCCCTCGAGCTCACCTGGTCCTGCTACCGGGGCGGGCCCCGCCCGTGCGGGTCCTGCGATGCCTGCACCCTGCGGGCCAAGGGCTTCGCCGATGCCGGGCTCGCCGACCCCGCCGCTCGGTGAGCGAGGCCAGCCTCGTCGTATCCGAGGTCTTCGGCCCCACCGTCCAGGGCGAGGGTCCCTCGGTGGGCCAAGTGGCGGGCTTCGTCCGCCTCGGGCGTTGCAACCTCTCCTGCCAGTGGTGCGACTCGAGGTACACCTGGGACTGGGAGCACCACGACCCTGCCCAGGAGCTGCGCACGGTGGGCGTCGCCTCGCTCCTGGCCCAGCTCGAGACCATGGGGGTGGGCATGGTGGTGGTCACCGGCGGCGAGCCCCTCCTCCAGCAACGCCACCTGCCGCCCCTCCTGGAAGGCGTCAAGGAGAGGGGCTGGCGGGTGGAGGTCGAGACCAGCGGGACCATCGCGCCCGAGCTCGCCCCCGGCCTGGTCGACCAGTACAACGTGTCGCCCAAGCTGGCCCACTCCGGCAACCAGCGCGCTCGCTACTACCGTCCCGAGGTGCTCCGGGCCTTCCAGTCCACGGGCCGGGCCGTGTTCAAGTTCGTGGCCCGGGCCCCTTCCGACCTGGTCGAGGCCGAGGCCATGGTGGCCGAGTGTGGGCTGGCGCCCGTCTACGTGATGCCCGAGGGTTCCGACGCCGCCACCGTGACGGCCCGGATGAGACAGCTGGCCCAGCCCGTCCTGGACCGGCGCTGGAACCTCACACCCCGCCTGCACATCCTGCTGTGGGGCGACCGACGGGGCGTGTGACCGCCGCCCCTACCGGCCCGCTCCCGGCAGCGGCGTGGGCATGAGCCGCTGCTGGGCGTCGTCGACGAGGCGGAGGAGCGGGTAGGGGTTGATGGCGGGCCCGCCGTCGGGGTGGGCCTCGAAGTGGAGGTGGGGCGGGGTGCCGCGGGCGTTGCCGGTGTTCCCCACGAAGCCGACGATCTCGCCGGCCTCCACGGGCTTGCCCTCCACCACGCCGAGGGCGAAGGCCGACAGGTGGGCGTAGAAGTACCGGGTGCCCCCGGCCCCGACCAGCCACAGCTTGGTGCCGCCCAGCACGTCGGTGCCGACCCGGACGAGCACGCCTCGCTCGATGGCGACCACCGGCGTCCCCTGGGCCGCGAAGATGTCGGTGCCCTGGTGTAGGTGGGCGAAGGGCGTCCCGAACATCCGGGGAGCCCCGAAGGTGTCGGCGAAGGTGTGCCGACCGGCCACGGGAAAGGTTAGGCCTCCGAGCACCAGCGAGCCACCGGCATGGCCGGACATGAGCTGGGCCCGGCTGGCCACCATGCCGGCGTCGGCGCCCTGAAGGGCCTCTGCGGCTTGGGCCAGGGCGGCTCGCCTGCGCGCCACCTCGTCGCTCAGACGCTCCTCCTCATCGGTGACCTGGCGCGCCGCCGACTGGTACTCCAGGACCCGCCGCTCGTCGGCCTCGACCACGGCCCCCAGCATGGCGACGCGACGGCTCATGTCCACGATGGTGGGCGCCTCCAGGGCGTCGCTCACCGGAGCGACGGGCGTGGCCACGTAGCGGGCCACGGCCAGCCTCTTGAGCCGGTCCCTGGCCTCCATGAGGCGGCCCTCCTGGTGCTGGCGGTCGGCCCGGACCCCCCCCAGGCGGGCCTCCAGGGCGGCCGTCTGCCCGGCCAGCTCCTCGAACCGGGCCACAGCGGCGGCTCGGGCGGCCAGGGCCAGGTCCAGTA
>JALYHE010000217.1 GCA_030776705.1 Actinomycetota bacterium
CGCCCAGGCGGAGCGGCTCGGCATGCCGGGGCGGTGGTACTCGTCCCGCCTGGGTCCGGTGCTGTTCGTGGGCCTCGACTCGAACCAGCCCGGTGACCCGGGCCAGCGCGCCTGGCTGATCCGCACCCTCGCTGGCACCGACGCTCCCTGGAGGGTCGTGGCACTCCACCACCCGCCCTACTCCGCCGGACGTCATCGCTCCGAGCCCTCCGTTCGCCGGGCGTTCTGCCCCCTCTTCCAGCGGTTCGGTGTCCAGCTCGTGCTGGCCGGGCACGACCACGACTACCAGCGGTCGCTGCCGCTCGGCGCCACCACCTACGTCGTCTCGGGGGGTGGCGCCCGCGTCCGCCCCACGGCGCGCGCCTGGTTCACGGCGGCCGCCTTCGCCACACACCACTTCACCGACCTGCACTTCTACGACGAGCACATGGTGGTGCGGGCCGTCGACCGGCGGGGGCGGGTCTTCGACGAAGCCCTCGTCCGGCGCGGCGAAAGGGCGTGAGCGCCGGCTCAGCCGGTCAGGTCCACCTGCTGGGCCGAGGCCTCGAGCACGAATGCAATCTTGACGGTGACCTTGTAGTTGGTCAGGTCACCGTCCTCGTCCACGTCGGCGCAGCTGTTCACCACGTCGACACCGGTGATGTGACGCAGCGACGTGGCCGCGGTCTTGACGGCGTTGCGCACGGCGTCGCTGAACGAGCTCGGAGAGCTCCCGACGAGCTCGATCACCTTCACCACGGCTCCGCTGCTGGCTTCGGTCGCCACTTGAGTGCTCCTTTCCCGTACGGGTCCTTCCGGGCTGCGCCGGTACTGGCCGAAATGTCTATCCCAGCAGTGGCCGCAGCTCCTCCTGCCAGAACCGCAGGAAGCCGTCCTGGTCCGGCCCGCACTGCACGAGGCCCACGTGGTCGAACCCGGCGTCGAGAAACTTCCGCACCCCTGCCGCGTGCTGTTCGGGGTCCGGCCCGCACGGCACCAGCTCGGCCACGTCCTCCTCCCTCACCGTGGCCGTGGCTGCCTCGAAGTTCGAGGGGCTGGGGAGCTCGGCCATCACCGGCCAACCCGGCACCCCGAACCGCCACAGCTCCGTCGCCGTGGCCAGGGCCGAGGCCTCGTCCTCACCCCAGCACACCGGGAGCTGGCCGTACCTCGGCCCGTTGCCACCCGCCTCGGTGTACTCCGAGACCAGCTCCGCCTTGGGCTCCACGGCCACGATGCCGTCGGCCTGCTCGACCGCCAGCGACACGGACCGTCCCCCGCTCACGGCCAGGCAAAGGGGCGGGGGCGACTCCGGAAGGGTGAACAGTCGGGCGTCGTCGACCCGGAAGTGCCGGCCCCGGTAGCTTTGGGTTCCGCCGCCCCACAGGAGCCGGATGATCTCGACCGCCTCCGTCAGCATGTCGAGACGGATGTCGGCCGGCGGCCAGCCCTGTCCCACGACGTGCTCGCTTAGGTTCTCCCCGGATCCCAGGCCGAGCGAGAACCGCCCTTCCGACATCACGGCCACAGTGGCGGCGGCCTGAGCCACGATGGCCGGGTGGTAACGGACGGTGGGGCATGTGACCGCCGTCATCAGGGACATGCGCTCCGTCCGCTCGGCCACCGCCCCCAGCACGCTCCACGCGAACGGGCTGTGGCCCTGGGACTCGAGCCACGGGTGGAAGTGGTCGGACATCATGGCGAAGTCGAACCCGGCCGCTTCTGCGAGCTGCGCCTCGCGCACGAGCTCGTGCGGGCTGCGCTGCTCGGTCATGAGCGTGTAGCCGTAGGCGGGCACGGCTGCCCCAGTCCCGCTAGAGCCGTTCTTCCTTGCGGACGGCAGCCTTCTCCATGACCGTCAGCACGTCGTCGAGAACAGTGTCCGGGTGGTCGTTGAACCTCGACACCCCCACGCCGCCGAAGCGCTCGGGGAACTGGGCCGCGATGACCTCGTTCACCAGGCGCACGTCGGCGGCCAGCTCACCGGCCAGGGCCCGCCCCGTCCCCCGCCGGGACAAGGGAGACCAACCATGGGCCTCGAAGAGAGCGCCTTGAAGGCAGTGCCGCCCGGCCTCGTCGGCGAAGGTGGCCTTCGTCCAGCCGCCCCGGGCCAGGACCCGGAGGGCCTCTCGGATCGTGTTGGTCATCGTCATCCCCTTCGGCTCGCGGCCAGGCCGCTCCGGTCGGCTGCGAGGATAGGCCGCCGACGTCGGCGGTGCCGCCGGCTGCGAGTCACCGGGGCGGCTGCGGACTGGACGCCGGCTCCGGGCTGCGGCGAAGCACCACCAGGTGCCGAGGCCGCGTTGACAGCCAGGACGAGTAGGAGACCCGCTCCACGACGTCCCAGCCTCGGAGCCTGCGGGTGGAGATCATGTGGTCGGGGTCGATCGAGGGGGCGAAGAAGTTGATCCACCAGGACCGTCCGGGGCGGGGAAACGGAATGTCCCTTCGGTCGTCGTAGAGACGGCTGCCGGTCCACTGGGCGCCCCCGTCCAGGCGCGTCTCGGGGATGCCGGAGCGGATGGCGCGGGTGGCCAGGTTGTCCACCTCGCGTTGGAAGACCAGGTAGTCCCGGGTGCCGGCCACGGCGAACACGCCGAACAGTGCGGTGACCGCCCATGCAGGCCACAGCTCTCTGGCACGAGCCTCGGCGACCGCCCACAGGCCCAGGCACAGCGCCAGGGGCAGGAGCGGCAGCAGGTAGCGGTCGAGCGAGATGACGTACACGAAGGCCGGCAGCGGGATTCGGTAGTGCAACGACGGTGGGATGGCTCCGAGCGCCTGGAAGGCGCCGACGGCCAGCACAAGCCCCGCCACGCTGCCGCCGGACGACGGCCGTCTGAAGAACCGGAGGGCCACGGCGTAGCCGAAGACCACCGCGGAAGCGGCTGCCACCGCCGTCAGCCCACGCTCGAAGCTGTCCCCCCACACGGGCGGCCGGCCCCCCCTGAGGTCACTCGGCCCCAGGCCCCACGACGCCAGGAACTGCGCGGCGTAGGGCATGTAGCGGTCCTTTGCGGCGAAGGCGAGGACGCCCACGAGGACGACCGCAGCCCAGGCGCTCCCCACCACCCATCCTCGGCCCGGCACTGGCCCGGAGGCGAGCAGGCGGCGGGCGCCGACCAAGGCGAGCACGGCCACGGGCAGCACGAACAGGCCGACGTAGGCGGCCTCGACCACGATCATCTGGGCCGAGGTAGTCACCAGGCCGGACCAGCCCGCGCTGCGGATCTCCCGGAACAGGTTGGTCTGGGCCGTGGGCACGCCGTGGAACCAGTTGATCCACACGTAGTAGGCGATACAAGCCGCCACCGGCAGCCCGGCGACGCGGGCCACGCCGGCCAGGGCCTTCCGGTCCCATCGGAGGCGGTGGGCGCAGGCCATCCAGGTCAGCACGCCGAGCGGGATGAGGATGCCCTGCTGGCGGATCAGGAAGGCGGCGGCCGCCGCCGCCGACCCGGCCAACGTCCAGGCCGGGAGGTCCCGCCGCAGTCCTCTGGCGTACAGGAAGGTCGACACCGTCAGCAACGACGTGAAGGGGACGTCGCTCATGAAGCTGAACCCGAGTACGTAGGCCAGCGGCTGTAGCAGGAAGGCGGCCCCGCCCAGGGCGGCCAGCCCCCGGCGGACGTCCAGCTCCCGGCACAGCCCGTACGTGGCCAGGCCGCCGATGGCGAACAGCACGACCGTCGACACGCGCAGCACCCCCGGCGTGAGGCCGAACACCGCGGCGTACAGCGAGCCCCACAGCACGTGCACGACGGTGGTGGCCACGGACAGGTTGACGATGCGGAGGCGGTGGTCGTCGAGCAGGGTCTCGACCGACCGGGCGTACAGGAAGTCGTCCGCCACCCAAGCCGAGGTGAGGGTGGGGACCATGAAGGCGGTCGCGGCGAAGACGGCGAGCACGGCGCCCATGGGCCAGTGGGACAGGGCGGGGCGGGCCAAGCGGTCAGGCTGCAACGGTCGCGGCAACCGCGTGGAGCTTAGGAGGCTCCCCATCCCGGCGAGAGCCGGAAGCCGCGGTGGTTCGGGACCAGACCGTTCGGGAAGGTATGGGCCACATGGACGACGTCGCTTCAGGGGGAAGGTACGTGAACCCGACCGGCGCCTTCGCCCGCGACACCAACTACATCACCACCCGGATCACCGCCGACGGTCGGGACGGATATCCCGTCGAGCCCGGCAGATATCGCCTCGTCGTCAGCCGTGCCTGTCCGTGGGCCAGCCGGGCGGTCATCGTCCGCCGTCTCCTGGGCCTCGAGCGGGTGCTGTCCATGGGCATCGCCGGGCCCACTCACGACGAGCGGAGCTGGACCTTCGACCTCGACCCCGGAGGCCGGGACCCGGTCCTCGGCATCGAGCGCCTCCAGGAGGCCTACCTGGCCCGATTCCCCGACTACGACAGGGGCATCACCGTCCCTGCCATCGTCGACGTGCGGAGCGGGTGGGTGGTCACCAACGACTTCGCCCAGATCACGCTCGACCTGTCCACCGAATGGCGGAGCCACCACCGCCCCGGCGCTCCGGACCTGTACCCCCAGGACCGGCGTGACGAGGTCGACGAGGTCTCCGAGCTGATCTACCGCGACGTCAACGACGGCGTCTACCGCTGTGGCTTCGCCGGGACCCAAGACGCCTACGAGAAGGCCTACCGCCGCCTCTTCGACCGCCTCGACTGGCTCTCGGACCGGCTCGGCCGCCGGCGCTACCTGGTCGGGGACACGATCACCGAGGTAGACGTGCGGCTCTTCACCACCCTGGTCCGCTTCGACGCCGTCTACCACGGCCACTTCAAGTGCAACCGGCACAAGCTCTCGAAGATGCCCGTCCTCTCGGCCTACGCCGCCGACCTGTTCCAGACGCCTGGTTTCGGGGACACCGTCGACTTCGACCACATCAAGCGCCACTATTACGTGGTCCACACCGACATCAACCCAACGGGGATCGTCCCCGCCGGCCCGGAGCTGCGCACCTGGCTCGCTCCCCACGGCCGTGAGGCGTTGGGCGGCCGCCCCTTCGGCGACGGCACGCCACCCGGCTCACCGCCCCCGGAGGAAGTGGTGCCGCCGGACCACACTCCCGGCTTCCCGACCCCGGGGGAGGTATGAGGCTCGGCTTCTGCGGGCTCGGACAGATGGGCGAGCCCATGGCCGCCCAGCTGCTCGACGCCGGACACGAGCTGGCGGTCTGGAACCGCACGCCGGAGCGGGTGCGGCCGCTGCTGGAGCGGGGCGCCCGCCAGGCGCAGTCGCCCGCTGACGCCGCGGTCTCAGCCCAGGGAGTGATCACCATGTTGGCCACCCCTGAGGCCCTGGACGAGGTGGTCTTCGGCCCCGAGGGCCTGGCCTCGAACCTCGAGGACGGCGCCACGCTGATCGAGATGTCCACGGTGGGCGTCGAGGCCGTCCGCGACGTAGCCGAGCGCCTGCCCCACGGCGTCGGGGTCGTCGACGCACCGGTGCTGGGCAGCGTCTCGCACGTCACCAAGGGAGCCCTTCACGTCTTCGTGGGCGGGAGCCTGGAGCAGTTCGAGCGATGGAGCCCCGTCCTCGAGCGCCTGGGACGACCCTGGCACCTCGGGCCCTTGGGGGCGGGGGCAGCCATGAAGCTGGTCGTCAATTCCGCCCTGGGCACCCTCATGACCGGCCTCGGCGAAGCCCTGGCCCTGGCCGACGCCCTGGGCCTGGAGGAGTCACAGGTGCTCGACATCCTGGCCGAGTCGCCCATCGGCGCCACCGCCAAGAGCAAGCGGGACAACATCGAAAGAGCCGAGTACTCCCCAAACTTCAAGCTGTCCCTCGCCGTGAAGGACCTGGGCCTGGTGCTGCGGGCGGCGGCGGGCGGAGGGCTGGAGCTCCGGCTTGCGGACGCCGCCCAGGCGTGGATGAAGGACGCCGAAGCGGCCGGTCTCGGTGCTCTGGACTACTCGGCGGTAATCGCCCACATCAGGGGCCGGGAGGCGCACGGCCCGAACGGACCTCCGGGAGGCTAGCTATGACCAGGTACCTCGAGCTCAGGCGCCACACCGACGACGAAGACGATGCCCTGTCGGCCGAGGGCGTGAGCCAGGCCCTGGAGATCGGGACTGGCCTACCGGGCGACTACGAGCTCCTGGTGTCCACCGGCGCCCAGCGGGCCACCCAGACGCTGGCGTGCTTCCTCGCCGCCCTGGGCCAGAAGGTGCCCGGCGGCGCCGTGGTGGAGCAAGGTCTTCGCTCCGAGCTCGAAGAGCGGTGGAAGGCCGCCTACCAGGAGGCGGGCAGCGCCGAGCTCGACGACCTGCGCTCGGCCGACCCGGAGCTGGTGGAGCAGGACTCAGCCAGGCTGGGATCGGCCCTCTGGCGGGTGCTCGAGAAACTTCCCGACGGTGGGCGGGCGCTGGTGGTGGGACACAGTCCCACCAACGAGGCGGCGGTTCTGGGCCTCACCGGGGAGACGGTCGAGCCCATGTCCAAGGGTGACGGGGTGCTCGTGGTGAAGGAAGGGGACCGCTTCCGGGTCGAGCCCCTGACCTGACGGCAGGTGAGTGCCCCGCGTCTCGGTTCCGGGCCACCCTCGGCTCCTGCTGGGCGCCGTGTCCCTTGCCCGGCTGGAGACTTCCGTTGTCGGCGACCGGTAGCCTGAGCGCCTGCTCGCCTTCCACGGCGAGAGGGGATGAGCGCCTAGCCGGGAGCAACGGCCAGTGTGTCCAGTGAGATCAAGCCGCTGGAGCCGCCACCTGAGGACTCGCCCGTCGAGCTGCCGCCCGAGACGCTGGCCTTCTTGGTCCTCTCCTACCGCGAGACGATCAAGGCGTACCCGACGGCGGGCGTCCGGTCCAGCTTGGGGACCGCGGCCTTGACCACCCGCATGATCACCCAACCCCGACCAGATTGATGACGAGAGGCGCTCATTTGCCCGCTGGCGCGGGATGAGGCTTCCCCGGTAGCACGCCGTGAGCTTCGTGCCCGTGTTCTCTGGCTAGCGCCTCTAGCACTACGTCGACCCGGGCAAGAAGGGTCCCGAGCCGCTCGGACACACCCTCTTGGTCACCTCCTTGACTGCCACCGTCTTGACTGCCACGGTCTTGACGGCGGCCTCCAACGTTGCGCACAGTTCGCTCAAGCGGGCGCCCGGTTCCTCCTCGGCCGGCTCGTGTTGGGATTTTCGCCCCCGGCGTCCTCCGATGAAGTCCCTCTCGAGGTCGTCGATGAGGCGAGCGACGACGTGCTCCAGCTTCTCGGCGTAGAGAGGGACGAACCCGAGCTCGTCGGTAGACGCGCAGTGCAGGGCAACGAGCAGCAGCGAGCTCCCCTGCAGCACGGCGCTAAGCGACTCCTCACGGTTGCCGGACTCGAAGTAGTACAGGACTGGGAAGCGCCTCAGGTACTCGTGGTCCTCCGTAAGGTTGCGAACCGAGCCTCGAGCTCGGTCGGCCCGGATCGGCGGATCACCTCTGCCGCTCCTCTCGCTTCCAGCGCTCCGGCGTCGGCGAGCTCGAGGCTCGTGCTGCGGAGCTGGTTGATCAGCGGGTAGACGGACAACACGAAGGCGATCGCCGCCGACAGAACGCCGAAGCCGCTCGCCGCCTCCATGACCGTGACCAGTCGGAGCAGGCCGCCGGTAGGCACCACGTCGCCAAAACCCACGGTGGTGATGGCGGCCCCGCTCAGGTACAGCGCTTCGAGAATGCCCTTGCCCGCAAAGGGAGTGGAGGGGTCGTAGGCGAAGGACTCTACGAACGGCAGGTAGACCAGGGCGTAGCCGAACCACAAGCCGACCACCCAGACCAGCACGTTCACGACCACGGCAAACGGCCCGGCGTAACTCAAGCCGCTGCCTCTGAGAAGCCGGAGCGAGACCCCCCGTGATGCCATCCAGGTGACTCGGTTGGCGGCGTAGCTGAGGGGCCCCCGGGCGGTGGGATGGAGAAGCGTGAGCATGATGTCCCATGCCACCGTTGCAACCAGCGCCACGCCGGCGACGATTGCGATGACGTTCACCTGGACCACCCGCTGTGCTCAGCCAAGGCTCAAGAGGGTGACGGCCAGCACAAGTCCGCCCACCGTATAGGCGGCATAGTCGTTGACCGATCCGTTGTGGAGGGCCCGCACGGCCGTGACGAGCCGGGGCTCGTGGCGCCGCACGACCGCCCGAGCAAGCAGGACCCCGAGGGTCAGCGCCAGGACGGTCGGAACCAGCTCGCTCGTCGTCCAGAAATGGGGATGGAGGGCGGGGATGGACAGGCGGCCGCTGGGCGGGCCCAGCACGGCCGCCGCGTACGCCGCTCCGTCGAGCAGCCCGGCGGCAGCCGGTGCCGCCACCTTGCTGACGAAAGGCCCGGCCGCCACCCCGAAGGCCACGCACAGAGCCCCCAACCCGACGAGTCCGGCCGTCATGCCCGGGGCCAGGCGCCGTTCGCCCTCGTACGGCTCGTCACGGGGCCGGAAGAAGGCCAGCCACGCGGCCCGGGCCAAGGCTGCGGCGGTCAGCACCTCCACGCCCAGCAGGACGACCACGAGCGCCCCGGTGTGGGCTTCCCGCACCCCCTCGTGGACCAAGACCAGCGAGAAGTAGCCGTTGAGCGGGGGCACGCCCACGATGGCAGCGCAGCCCACCAGGAAGGTGGCGGCCAGGGCCGGTTGCCGCCGGGCCAGCCCTCCCATCTCCGACAGCCGCTCCACGCCCAAGGTGTGCACCAGAGCCCCGGCGCAGAGGAAGAGGAGCGACTTGAACAGGGCGTGGTTGGCCAGGTGGTAAGCGGCCCCGGCCAGGCCCGCATGGCTCCCCGCGCCCAGGGCTATGGCCAGCACTCCCATCTGCGAGACGGTGTCGAAGGCGAGCAGGCGCTTGAGGTCGTCCTGGAAGAGGGCCATGACCGCGCCCAGCAGCCCCGAGGCCACGCCCAGGGCCGTGAGCAGTCCCAGCACCGGCACCTCCGACCGGTCGACGAGGAGAAAGGCCAACCGCCCGCAGGCGACAATACCCAGGTTGACCATCAGCCCTGAGAAGAGCGCGGAGACGGGCCCGGGAGCGGCGGTGTGGGCATCGGGTAGCCAGGTGTGGAAGGGGACGAGGCCGGCCTTGGTGGCGTAACCGCCGATGAGCAGCCCGAGGGCCACCACGGCGGCGGGGGTGGCGGGCCCCTGCAAGGACTCCCGCAGCTGAGCAAGGTTGAGGCCTCCGCTCGACTGGTAGAGGAGGGCGGTGCCGAGGAAGACGGCGAAGCTGGCCAGGGTGGTTAGGACCAGCATCTTGAAGGCGGCCTCCAGGGCAAGGGGCCGTTCCAGGAAGAAGGCAGTGAGGGCGTAGCTGGCCAGCGCCGATACCTCGAACCACACGAACAGGTTGAAGAGGTCGGCGGTTAGAGCGGCACCGATCAGGCCGGCATCGAGGAGCAGGAACAGGCAGGCGAAGTTACCCAGCTCGCGCCCGCCCAGCTCGCGCAGCTCGGAGAGGGCGTACAGGAGGAGCAAGAGGCCGACGCCCGAGGCGACCAGGGCGAACACCATCCCAAAGGGGTCGGCGACGAGACCGATGCCGAGGGCCCTGCCATCGGTGGGCTTCCAACCACCCACGTAGTGGGCGAGGGTGCGGCCCGAGAAGACGGTGGGGGCCACCCACGCCAGCAAGCCGGTCGAGGCGGCGACGCCTGTCACGCCAGTAGCCAGGGCGGCCCGCCCCGACACCCGTCCGACCAGGGGCGCCGTCACCGCCGCGGTCAGAGGGGCTACGACGGCGAGAGGGAGGACAGAGGCCTGGGCGGCGGCGCTCATGACCCGACGGACGCTCGCGCGGCGTCCGTCTCGCGCACCGGTCTCATCCGCTCTCACCCACGCATGGCCCGGATCTCGTCGGCGTCGAGGGACCGATAGTGCTGGGCCACCCGCACCACCACAGCTAGGAAGACGCCGGTGACGGCCACCCCGATGATGATGGCTGTGAGGCAGAAGTTCTGCAGGACCGGGTCGGCCACCGCACCTTGGGTCAGGCTCTCGACCGTCCGACCCTCGGGGGGTTCGACCAGCACCGGCGCCGTCCCCCCCTCCCGGTAGGCCATGGAGACGAGGAGTAGGTAGGCGGACGACTCTATGAGCGACAAGCCCATCACTATCTTCAGCAGGTTGCGGCGAGTGAGCACGGCCCACAGCCCGATGCAGAAGAGGGCGGCGGCGGCCAGGTAGTTGACTGCGATCACCGGGCTCCCTCCTCTTGGCGCTGGCTCCCGGCGCCACGGTCCTCCTGGTCCTGCTCGGTCCAGTCGCGCTCCATGGCCAGCAGGCTGAAGACGACGATGAGCAGGCCGGCACCCACCTCGAGCAGCTCGCTCGCCGAGAACACCTGAAGGATGCCCCCGGCGTGGATCGTCTCGGGGACCCCGAGCGGGAGCCAGTTGGCCATGAAGGAGCCCTCGAGCATCAGCCCCAACACGCCGAGGGCGACGATGGCCGCCGCCCCCGCCATCTCGAGCACCTCGAGCAGGCCCGGTCGCACCACTCGACGCACAGCCCGGTAGCCAAAGGTGGCGTAGGCCAAGAGGACCACGCCAGCGAGGACTGCCCCGGCCGGGAAGCCACCGCCCGGAACCCAGGGCGACTGGAGCAAGAAGCCGCCCGCCACGGCCAGCAACGGCAGCACGGTGCGGGCGCCGGTCCGGACGACGACGGTCATGGCCGCCTCGGACACCGGGCCCCGGGCGCCGATGCCCCTCTTGCCCTCGGGCTCTTCGGCTTGGCCCTGCTCGACGTCCTCGGCGTGCTCGGCCAGGGCGTGCTGGGAGGCCTCGGACCGGCCACCGCCGCCCCGCCTGGCCTCGGCTTGCTCTCTGTGCCCCAGGCGCTCCTCCTGCAAGAAGACCCGGCGGCGCTCCCTTCCCCGGCACACCACGATCACCCCCACCACCGCGGCGACGAGCAAGAAGGTCTCCCCGAACGTGTCGAATCCCCTTGTCCCGTAGACCACGGTGCTGACCACCTCGGTGTGATGCCACTCGGGAATGGCCTGGGTCATGGCGTCGCGAGCGATGCCGGGGAGGTCGGCCCCCTCGCGTGGGAGGTCGAGGAAGGCGACGGCCAGGCAGGCGGCGGTGCCGGCCACCAGCACCGCCGCCGCCACCCGCCGGCGTCGTGGGGGGGCGGTGTCGCTCATGGCGCCGTCTCGGGCTCGCCTTCCTCGCCCAGGCCCGAGGCGTCCTCGACCACCACGCGGGTCTTGCCAATGGCCAGCAGGTAGAGGACGGGTAGGGCGATGGCCCCCACCACGACCTGGGAATGCGCCACGTCCGGGGCATGGAGCACGACGAAGAGCAGCGCCAGGATGGTCCCCACCGCCGAGAGGGCCATGACCGAGGCGTTGAGGTTGTCGAGGGTCACCACCAGCACGGCGGCGACCAGCACCCCCGCCAGGCAGAGGACGTTGAGGATCCAGAAGGCGGTCATCGTTCTGAGCCGTCAGGCCTGGCTTGGTCGACGACCGATCCTGGCCACATGGCCACGCCGGTCCGGTAGGCGGCTCGGGCCAGGGCGTGGGCCGCCACGGGGTTGGCCACGAGAACGAGGAAGGCGACCAGGAGAGCTCGGCCACCGTACGGTGACATCGGCCCCTTGTCTACGACTACGGCGAGCAGCACCGGCAGGGCGCCCATCGTGACGTTCTTGGAGGAGCACTGAAGGCGGGTATAGAAGTCGGGCATGCGCAGGATCCCCACTGCTCCGGAGAGCGAGAAGGCCAAGCCCATCACAGCCAGGCCCAGAGCCAGCGCTTCCCTCACAGGAGCCCCCTCTCCAGGTACCGAGCCCACACGATGGTGCCGAGGTAGCTGAAGCTGGCCAGCCACAGGGTGACGTCCGGATAGAAGCTGCGATCGGCGAACGCGGCATAGGCGAAGAGCGCCAGGGTGGCCTGGATGGAGATGGTGTTGAGGGCCACGAGTCGATCGGAGACGGTCGGTCCCGCACCGAGCCTCAGGAGCAGGAGGGGGACGACAGCCATCTCGGCCACTGCCACCCAACCCATCACATCAGTCTCCTCTGGTCTCCTCGTCGAGTGGCAGGAGCAGGCGCTCCATGCGGCCGTTGATGCGCTCTCGGGCGTCGTCGGGATCCTCGGATTCGACCCACACGGCGTGATACTGCAGGCGGCCTCGCTCGAGGTCCACGAGCTGATGGTCGACGATGATCGAACCAAGGAGGCCTATGGCGGTTATGGCACCGTCGGTACTCACACCTGCGGGCACCACCAGCATGCCGGTGCGGATCGGTCGCGACGGCGACCACACCCGCCAGGCCAGCACCACGTTGGCCCAGACAATACGCGCCACGGACAAGACGGCGACTGCGGCCACGCGCACGAGCCTCTTCGGATGGAGAAGCCGCCATGGCCGCGCCGCCGGGCCCAGTGGTGACAGGGCCACAGCCACTGCGATGGATATGACCGCGCCGTAGACCGCTTGCTCAACGGCCGTCGTCCACGACAACACGGCCCATGCCATGCCCGACCAGACGGCGAGGGCGGCGACGTCCAGCGCCTTGTCTGCCGGTCCAGGTGAGCGGTGGATATACCAGCAGTTCCCGAGGTCGAGAAGGCCAAAACACTCCTGCTGGCGGAGGGTGGCGTCCCAGCACCGGGGCGAAGCGGCGAGCACAGGACCAGCACTCAACCTGGGCGGTGCGGAAGCTGACCTCGCCACAGGCTGCATCGAGCCTGCGGTCCCGCTGGCGAAAGCCCCGCCGGCGGAACCCGCGGTGACTCCCACATCCTGTGCAAGACCACGGCGCCTCAACTTGGTCCTCGGCGGCGATAGGCGAGCCCCGCCAGCCGAGGTAGATGTCAAGCAGCGTCTCGGTCATGGCCTCGACCGCCTCGCCGACCAACTGGCCGGGAACACTTCGGGCGAAGGCCAAGGCGACCTCCTCCAGCCCGGCCAGGTTGATGACGTCGTCGATCTCGATGACGACGCTGCGTGTCCGTTCCGATAGGGACACGGGGCTCCTTCCTCACTTCCCAAGGTGGGTGGAGCCTCGTGTCCTAGCCGGGCCGAACTACACGCGTGTAATCTCTTCGCCTTGCAACCAAATCGTTAGCAAACGACACCTGGACACGCCTGTGCGCGGGGGAAACGCCGTGTCGGAGGGGGGACTTGAACCCCCACGCCCTTGCGGGCACTAGCCCCTCAAGCTAGCGCGTCTGCCTATTCCGCCACTCCGACGAGTGGGCCGGCGAGCACACCGGCGGAAGGCATTACTTTACCCTCAGTCCACCCGGACGGCGGTGGCCTCGAAGCTCCCATAGCTGTCCAGCCTCAGGCCCTCGACCCGCTTGGACACGACCGAGTGCAGGTTGAACTGGGCGATGGGCAACACCGGCAGCTGGTCCATGACCGTCCGGTCGGCCTGCTTGTACAGCTCCACTCGTCGGGCCGGGTTGGCCTCCGCCCGGGCCGCCCTCAGCTGTGCGTCCACTCCCGGGTTGGCGAAGCCCGTCAGGTTGTCAGGTGACTCCGAGGCGAACAGCGGCGGCAGGATGGCGTCGGCCGACGGGTAGTCAGCTAGCCAGCCGGTCCGGAAGACCTCGCCCTCGCCCGAGAGGATGAACGCGTCGTGATCGCGCCCCGCCCTGGGACGGGGCACCACCGTGACTCCCACCTCGCCCAGGCTGGCCTGGATCGCCTTGGCGATGGCGTTCTCGGTGACGTCATCTTCGTAGTCCAGTGAGATCGGCGGCGGGGGGGCTCCCTTGAACGCTTGGGCCAGCAAGGCCCGCGCCGCGGCCGGATCGTAGCTGCAGCGGGGACACGCTTCCTCCTGGTAACCGAGCACACCCTCGATCACCGTGCTGTCGATGGGGCGGACCGTGCCCTGGTAGATGGCCCTCACGAGGGCCCGGCGGTTGACCCCCCGCACTATGGCCTCACGGAAGCGAGCGTCGGCGAACTTCGGGCTCTTCATGTTGAACCCGTAGAAGAGCTCGACCAGGTAGGGGCGGAAGGCACCACGGCCGTACCTGCGAGCCGCGTCCGTGACCTCGTCGCCCGGCACTCGGGTGAAGTCGAGATCCCCGTTCCTGAACGCCTCGTAGGCAACAGTGACAACGTCGAAGCGGACCACGTTGACGCCCTCCAAGGACGTCTTGGTACCAGGCGCCGGCACCAGTGACAGCGTGGCGCCTCGCTGGCGGGCGATCCGGAACGGCCCGCTCGTCACCGGGGCGTCCGTGATGGACGGCCCGGGTGCCGGCGCCTCGGCCGACTCCCGTGCCACCACCCCGAACAGGGGGCTGGTCAGCACGGTCGGCAGCACGGCCCACGGTTGGTCGACGGCGATGCGCACAACGTTCGGGGCGGGGACGCTCACCCCGGCCAGCGCCGGCGCGGTCCCCTTGCGGAAGGGGTCGTAGCCGCTCACGAGCTGGAGCTGATCGGCGGCCGGGGACCCGGAGCCCGGGCGAGCGATGCGCTCCAGGGTGTACTTGACGTCGGCAGCCGTGATGGGCCGCTCGTTCGAGAACCGGGCGCCGGGCCGCAGCGTGAAGTCCCAGACCCGCTGGTCCGGCGACGCAGCCCATCGCTCCGCCAGCGAGGGCGCGGCCTCGAGTGTGGCCGGGTCCAGGCGCGTGAGCGAGTCGAACAGCTGGTCGCTCACAAGCACCTGATCCGGGGAGCGGGAAAGAGCGGGGTCGAGGGTCGGAACACGGGTTACCCCGATGCGCAGGGTCCGGCCGGGGTCCGGGTCGGACGGCCGGTGGGCCTCGAGCCGCTGCCGCTCCCCGCCTCCGGGCGTGGCCGGGAGGAGCAGGGCGACGGCCGCCAGAACGCACCACGCGATCCGCCTCACCGGGAGCCGGGCCTCGTGTCGCGCCCGGTCACTGCAGACGTATGGCGAGGATCACCGTGGTGAAGGCGAAGGTCACCGAGGTGGCCACGGTGATGCGGTCGAGGTTGCGTTCCACGACCGTGGAGCCCGCCGCGGCGCTGCCCATGCCCCCTCCGAACATGTCCGAGAGCCCGCCGCCCCGGCCACTGTGCAGCAGGATCAGCAGGATCAGGATGAAGGAGACGATCACGTGGACGGCCACGATCAGCGCAGTGAGCACGTGAAGCGAGGGTAGCAGTCAGCCCTGTCAGTCGGATTCGGCCCGGTCAGTCGGACTGGGAGCGGTACTGGATTATCTGGGCGAAGTCGTCGGGATCGAGGCTGGCGCCTCCGACGAGGGCACCGTCGATGTCCGGTTGCTCCATGATCTCGGCGATGTTGTCCGGCTTCACGGACCCGCCGTACTGCACTCGCAGGGCCTGGGCCGCGTCGTCCCCCGAGACCTCCGCCACCAGGCTCCGTATGGCCTTGCTCATCTCCTGGGCATCTTCGGCCGTGGCCGTCTCGCCCGTGCCGATGGCCCAGATGGGCTCGTAGGCCACCACCATCCCGCCCACCTGCTCGGCGGACAGGCCGTCCAGCCCGGTCCGGATCTGGCCGTCCACCTTCTCCTCGGCCTTGCCGTCCTGGCGCTCCTCCAGCGTCTCACCCACGCACATGATCGGGGTCATGCCGGCCCCGAGGACAGCCTTGACCTTCTGGTTCACCATGTCGTCGGTCTCGTCGAAGTGCTCACGTCGCTCCGAGTGGCCCACCACCACGTATGTCACGTTGAGCTTGGCCAGCATGGCCGGGCTGACCTCTCCGGTGTAGGCCCCCGACTCCTCCCAGTGGCAGTTCTGGGCCCCCAGGACGATGTCGAGGTTGTCAGCCTCGATCAGGGTCTGAATCGAGCGCAGGGCGGTGAAGGCGGGATGGACCGACACGTCGACGGCCTCGTAGTCGTCGTCGCCCAGACGGGTGACCAGCTTCTGGACCACCTGGATGGCCTCCAGGTGGGTATGGTTCATCTTCCAGTTGGCGCTCATGAGGGGCTTGCGGGCCCCGCCGTTCTCAGCCATCGGCCGCCTGCCGCAGCGCTTCCAGGCCGGGCAGGTCGCCCTGCTCGAGGAACTCGAGCGACGCCCCGCCGCCGGTGGAGAGGTGGTCCACCTCGTCGTCGAGACCGAACTGGGCCAGGGCGCTGGCGCTGTCACCGCCGCCCACCACCGTGAACCCCTCGGCTTCGGCCACGGCCTCGGCCACGGCGCGGGTCCCGGCCTCGAAACGCTCGTCCTCGAACACTCCCATGGGCCCGTTCCAGAACACGGTCTTGGCCTTCTTGATCTCCTCGGCGAACGTCTTCCTGGTCTCTTCGCCGATGTCCATGCCCTTGGCACCTTCGGGGATGTCCTCGCCGACGTTCTCCACGTCGTCGTCGCTGGTGGCCACGACGTTGTCGCTCGGTATCACGAGCTTCTCGGTCGCCATGAGCTCCTTGGCCGCGTCGACCTGGTCCTCCTCCACGAGCGAGTCCCCGATGTCGTGGCCCATGGCCTTCAGGAAGGTGAAGGCCATGGCACCGCCGATGAGCAGGCGGTCGACCTGCTCCAGGAGGGCCTTGATGATCCCGATCTTGTCGCTGACCTTGGCCCCGCCCAGGATGGCCACGAAGGGCCGGCCCGGGTCCTCGAGCAGGCCGCCCAGCACCTCGACCTCCCGGGTGAGGAGGCGGCCGGCGGCGCTGGGCAGGTGCTTGGGCGGGCCCACGATCGAGGCGTGGGCCCGGTGCGACGCCCCGAAGGCGTCGTTCACGTACAGGTCCTGGCCCTCGATGATGCGCTGGACGAAGTCGTCGTCGTTGTCCTCCTCCCCGGGGTCGAAGCGGAGGTTCTCCATGAGCTCCACGCCGGAGACCATCTCGTTCAGCCGCTCCCGCACAGGGTCCATGGAGAACTCCTCGTTGGGCTCTCCTTTGGGCCGGCCCAGGTGGGTGCAGATCGTGACCTCGGCCCCGTGCTCCTGGAGCCACTCGATGGTGGGCAGGGTGGCCTTGATGCGCATGTCGTCGCCCACCTCGCCGTCGGAGATGGGGACGTTGAAGTCGGCTCTCAGGAGGACGTTCTTGCCCGAGGGGTCGGGAAGGTCCTCCAGCTGGGGGATCTCCACCGCTACTGCTGGTTGGCGGCGCCGATGATGAGGCCCATGTCGACCAGGCGACAGGAGTAGCCCCACTCGTTGTCGTACCAGCCCAGCACCTTGACCAGGTTCCCCAGGGAGAAGGTGAGGTCCGAGTCGAAGGTGCAGCTGGCCTGGGTGCCCACGATGTCGGACGACACGATGGGCTCCTCGGAGTAGTCGAGGACGTGGCCCAGCTCGTCGTCGCCGCTGGCCGCCTGCCTGAAGGCGTCGTTGATCTCGTCCACCGACGCCTCCTGCCCGAGGACGGCGGTGAAGTCGGTGATCGAGCCGCACGGGACCGGGACCCGCAGGGCGGTGCCGTCCAGCTTGCCCTCCATCTCGGTGAGCACCTGGCCCGTGGCCCGGGCCGCGCCGGTGGAGGCGGGGATGATGTTGTTGGGCGCCGAGCGGGCCCGGCGCATGTCCTTGTGGGCGAAGTCCTGGAGGCTCTGGTCGTTGGTGTAGGCGTGGGCGGTGGTCATGAGCCCCTTCTCCACGCCGAAGGCGTCGTCGAGCACCTTGACCATGGGGACGAAGCAGTTCGTGGTGCAGGAGGCGGCGGAGGTGACCTTGTCCTCGTCGGGGTCGAAGGCGTCGTGGTTGACGCCGTACACGAAGGTCTTGCTAACCTCCTTGGCCGGAGCCGAGATCAGCACGAAGGGAGCCCCGGCGTCGATGTGGGCCGAGGCCGAGGGCCCGTCGGTGAAGATGCCCGTGGACTCCACCACCAGGTCCACGCCCACGTCCGACCACGGGATGGCCTTGGGCTCCTTCTCGGCGAAGACCTTGATCTCCTTGCCGTCCACGACGATGGCGTCGTCACCCACTTCCACGGTCTCGGAGAGCTTGCCGTACGTGGTGTCGTACTTGAGCAGGTGGGCGTTGGTGTCGGGAGGGACGAGGTCGTTGATCGCGACCACCTCCATCTCGCCCGAGCGCAGAGCGGCCCGGAAGAAGTTGCGGCCGATCCGCCCGAAGCCGTTGACGCCGACTCGTACCGCCATGGTGGACCTCCTTGTCGTGAGTGCCCTCGACCCTATCCGACCAGAGCGCGCAAAGCCCGGGCCAGCAGCTCCGGGTCGTGCCCGGACCCCTCGTCGCGGCCCAGGCGCCGAGGCGCGGCGGGCACCTGGAGGTCCCCGGCCGGCATCCGCTCCGGGTCGTAGACCACCACGTCAACCGCAACCCCGTGGGCAGCCAGGGCCCGCACGTGGTCGGCCACGTCGTAGCCCTCCGTCTCGGGCACCTGCTGGCGCAGGTTGCAGACGTACACCTTCCGCCCGGCCGTCTTGGCCAGGGCCTCGCACAGGGCCGGTACCGCCACCGC
>JALYHE010000218.1 GCA_030776705.1 Actinomycetota bacterium
GCACAAGGCGGGCGGGCGGCTGGCCGTCCTGGCCACGTCACAGCGCCGGGGCGGGGACGTCCGGGTCACGGTGCTCACCGTGGACCGCAGGAAGCTGTCGCTGGGCCCCCGGGACTTCCCCGAGCCGCCCCGGCCCGTCGGGCGGGTGGACCTGCCCACGCCCTACGCCCCCACCAGCCACGGCTTCCAGCGCAGCGTGGCCCACGCACTGGGGCGGGCCCGGCTGCGGGGGCAGCCCGCCACCGAGACGAAGCGGGGGCCCGGACCAGAGCAGCACCCGGTGGCGGCCTGCCCCGACGCCCCCCGCCACCTGCGCCACGCCGACCGCGCCGACCGGCTTCGCCGGCAGGCGGAGCGGCTCGAGCGCCGGGTGCGCAGCCACACCGAGTCCCTGGCCCGCCAGTTCGACCGGGTGCTGCGGGTGCTCGAGGCGTGGGGCTACGTGGAGGGCTGGTCCCTCACCGAGGCGGGCGGGAGGCTGGCCCGTATCTACCACGAGGCCGACCTGCTGGTGGCCGAGGCCCTGGGGGCGGGGTTGCTGGACGGGCTGGACCCGGCCGCCCTGGCCGCCCTGGCCTCGACCTTCACCTTCGAGCAGCGTGGCTCGGGCCCAACGCCGGAGCCACGGTTCCCGTCGAGGACGCTGCGCCAGCGGTGGTCGGCCCTCGAGCGCCTGGTGGCCGAGCTGAACCAGGCCGAGGAGGAGGCCGGCCTTCCCCTCACCCGCCAGCCCGACCCCGGCTTCATGGCCATGGCCCACGCCTGGGCCAGCGGCCGCGACCTGGACGCCGTCATCGCCGGGGAGGACATCTCCGGTGGCGACTTCGTGCGCAACGCCAAGCAGCTCATCGACCTGCTGCGCCAGCTGGGGGAGCTGGCGGCGGTGCCGGACACCGCGGCCGCGGCCCGCCATGCCGCCGACCGGCTGTTCAGAGGCGTGGTCGCGGCCTCGTCGGTGGTGGGCTCGGCCAGCCCGGCCCAGTCGGCCTGACGTGGTAATCGAGAAGGGGAAGGAGTGGGGGAGGCCGGGTCCCCTGCCGGAAGGGGGCGTGGTCGTCGAAAGCGACGGGCGGGCCCGGGCCGTGCTCGAGGACGCCCGCCGGCAGGGCCGGCCCTACCCGGCGCTGGGCCTGCTCGGCGGTGACCTGTGCCGCACGCTCGGCGGGCGGGGTGACGTGGCCCGGTTGCGCTCTGCCGAGGCCGTCACCTTCACCGTCGACCTGGGCCAGGCCCTGGTGGACGGCCAGCTCCACCTCTTCGTCGCCCACCTCGTGGCCCGCTCCCTTACCTGGCTCCGGGCCGTCGTGGCCATGAACGCCCAGTGGCACGGCCGGTGGAACCTCGGCCCCCGGGCCCATCCCAACGACGGTCGCCTCGACGTCTACGAGGCCCACCTGGGCCCCGCCGACCTGCTCCGGGTCCGGCCCCGCCTGCACCACGGGGCCCACCTGCCCCATCCCCGCATCCGTGAGCGGCGGGCACCGGCCGTCCAGGTCGACCTCGAGCGGCCAATGCCGGTGTGGCTCGACGGTGTGGCCGTGGGGCGGGGCCAGGCCCTCTCGCTGCGGGTGGAGCCCGACGCCCTCACCGTGGTGGTGTAGCGGTCCGCCACCGGTGGGCCACCCGGGCCGTACGCTCGTGCTCCCCATGTTCTACGCCCCCGAGTCCTTCTCCGCCGACGAGCAGGCCATCCTCCGGCGCTACTTCACCAACCTGGACCGGCCCGTCTTCGCCCTGGTCAACCTGCCCGAGGTGGTGAAGGGGGCGCTGTTCGCCCGCTACTCACGGTCCTCCAAGAGCCTCCGGAGGCTGTTCCTCGACGAGTTCGTGGGGGAGCTGGACATGACCGGTGACCTCACCGTCGACGCCACCGTGGGCCTGGCCCGCGCCGAGGAGCTCTACGAGCGGGTGTTCAACGAGTACGGCGACGACTCGGTGGCCCAGCTCGGTGGGGTGCACCTGGCCTGCGAGCAGGCCTCCAACCTGCTCACCAAGGTCCTCGAGCGGGGCCGGCTCATGGCCTACCTCGAGCAGTCCACCCGCTACATCGCGTACAACACCCGCTTCCAGAACGGTCGCTACCGCTACCACCGGGACCCCGCCGTGCTGGACTCGCCCCTGGGTGCTCGCTACGTGGGGGACCTCGACCGCCTGTTCGACACCTACGGCGACCTCCTGGCCCCCATGCAGGAGTGGCTCACCGTGGTGTACCCGAGGTCCGAGGAGGACTCCGACCTGGTCTACCGGCGCTCGGTCCGGGCCAAGGCCTACGACGCCCTCCGGGGCATCCTCCCCGCCGCGGCCCTCTCCAACGTGGGCATCTACGGCACGGGACAGGCCTACGAGGCCCTCCTGCTGCGCATGAGGGCCCACCCCCTGCCCGAGGCCCGCTCGTACGCCGGGATGATGCTCGAGGAGCTGCGCAAGGTCATTCCCTCGTTCCTCAAGCGGGTGGACCAACCCCAGCGC
>JALYHE010000219.1 GCA_030776705.1 Actinomycetota bacterium
CCTTCGGGCCGCGGCCGGCGTCACCGGGGCCCAGGGGGCGGCCCGGGGCCTGGTCGAGTTGGCCAGCACCCGGGGCATGGACAACGGCGACTTCTGGATGGACACCGCCGAGGGGCTCCTGTGGCCCCTGTTTCTGGTCGCGGCCGGAGCCGGGGCCTCCATGGCCGACGTGGTGCGCTGGGTCACCACCCATGACCGGCCCAGCTTCGACCACGAGGGCCGGCTGGTGGCCGAGGGCGAGGTGGCCGGGGCCCTTCGCCGGCTGGAGCAGGCCGGTGGACGCCTGCGCGCCCCCGGGGCCAGGGCGGTGGAGCTGGGCGACCTCCGCCTGGCCGGCGAGGCCCTGGGCGGGCTGTGGTCCTCCGACGAGCGCACCCGCTCCGGCGTCTACACCACGGCCCGCACCGTCATCAAGGCCTGGTCGGACCCGGCCGTGGCCGCCGCCGCCGCGGCCTGCGAGATCACCCCGGAGTGGCTCCTGGGCGGGGACAACACCCTCTACATCGTGGCCCCGGCCAAGGAGCAGGCCCGGCTGCGGGCCGTGTTCGCCTCCCTGGTGGCCGACCTGGTGGGCGCGGCCTTCGACACCGCCACCCGCAACGGCGGGACACTCGAGCGGCGCCTCCTGGTCCTGTTGGACGAGGCGGCCAACATCTGCCCGGTGCGGGAGCTGCCGGCGTGGTGCTCCACCTGCCCCTCCCACGGCATCACCCTGGTCACGGCCTGGCAGGACCGCTCCCAGCAGCGCCTCCGCTACGGGCCCGATGCGGCCGAGACCATCTGGAACAACTCGGGGGCCAAGATCATCCTCTCCGGCCTGGCCGACCATGCCACGGCCGAGGTCACCTCGCTGCTCGGCGAGGAGGACCACCAGCGCCACACCGCTTCGGTGGACCTTGGCTCGGGCGGCCGCCAGCTCACCACGGCCACCGCCACCCGGGCCCTGGTCACCACCGACGCCCTGCGCCGCCAGGGGCGGAACCATGGCCTGCTCATCTACCGCGACCTGCCCCCCGCCCACCTGGTGCTGCGGCCCTGGCACGCCGAGGGCCACCTGCGCCGCCTGCACCGGGCCCGCCCCTCCTGGGCCGAGCGGGCCCGGCCCCTGGCCGCCCGGGTCGAGGACCTCCTGGTCCGCCTGGCCCAGTCGCTGCCCGCTCCGACCGCCGACTCCGCCGGTCCTTCCGAGCCCGATCCGGACCACCACCGAGGAGCGAACTCATGGACGACCAAGTCGAGCGGGTGATGCGACAGGGCCTGCACGACACCACGCGGCGCATGCTGGGCGGCGACGACTCGGCCCTGGCCCGGGTCGAGGCCACCCGGCACCTGGCCCTGGCCACGGCCCGGGACTTCGCCCACGCCGTGGCCCGGGCCCGAGGGGCGGGGCTCGGGTGGGAGGAGATCGTCCCCGCCGTGGCCGGCTTCGTCTCCGCCTACGGCGAGGGCGCGGCCCAGGCCCTGTTCGAGCACGTGGCCGTGGCCGGCTCCCGGCTGGGCTCGCGGTATGTGGCCTGGCGCTGCGACAGCTGTGGCGGCCTGGTCCTCGACGCCGGCCCCTACGGCGGCCATCCCGTCGACGCCGAGGCCGGCCACGCCCCCGACTGCGGGCGCCTGGGGGCCGAGACCCGCGCCTACTTGTCGGGCCTCGAGCGCGACGACGACACAAGCCCCGCACCTGGGCTGAGGGAGCTCGGGGGAGTGGCGAGGCCGGCCCCGGCGCCCGACTTCGGCCCCGAGGGGCCATGACGACCGGCGACGGAGGGGTGGGCGGCTTGCTCTTCGGCGACGCCGGCCAGGGCCGGCGGTGGCTGTGGCGGGCCGACCGGCCCTCCTGGCACCCCGATGACTGCGCCGGCGCCTGTTGTTGGACAAGGTCCTCGGCCCACCGGCGACGGCCCCGCCGCGCCCCCCGGCCCTACCGTCTTCGTGGGGGCCAAGGGCGGGGTGGGCACGACCACGGTGGCCGCCCTGCACGCCTTGGCCGTCGCCCGCACCGGGCGCCAGACCCGCCTGAGCGCCCGCCAGCATCCCGGGGACCTGGCTGCGGTGTTCGGCCTTCCCGCCGGGGGGAGTGGCCAGGACGCAATGTGGCGGCCAACCTGACCCTCGCCGCCGCGCCGGCCGGCGATCCCGTCACCTACGACGTCGTCGACGCCGGAGTGGCCGCCGGCGGCGCCGCCCCGGCCCCGGGGGAGCGGGTCTATCTGGTCGTGCGCAACGACTACCTCAGCCTGCACCGGGCCGTGGCCGCTGGCGCGGGAGCGGCCGGCACGGTCTTGGTGTCCGAGCCCGGGCGGGCGCTTGGTGTCGCCGACGTGGAGGCCGTGTTGGGACCGGTTGCGGC
>JALYHE010000220.1 GCA_030776705.1 Actinomycetota bacterium
GTTACTGGGTGGTCGTCGTCTCCGACTCGTCCTTCTGCGCTGTGTCGGGTACCTCGGGCGCAAGAGTCGCCTCGGCCTGGCCGGTGTCGGGGGCCGGCTTCTCGCCCGGGAGCGGGCCGATGGGATCTTCCACCAACTCCTCAGGAGGCTCCCGGCGGGGCGCTTCCACGATCCCCTTGTCGGCAGAGCTCAGGGGAGCCCGTTCGCGCTCTTCCTCTGGCATGGCACTCCTTCCCACGAATCTGGGCGTTCGTCCCCAAGCTTAATCAGGAAGACTCACCATTGCCGGGCGTCACACCGGCGACGCCGCCCCTTTCCGCTCGTCCAGCTCTTCCTCGGTCATGAGGACCGCTCGAGCCTTCGATCCCTCGGAGGGCCCCACCACACCACGGCGCTCGAGCAGGTCCATGAGCCGCCCGGCGCGAGCGAAGCCCACCCTGAGCTTGCGCTGCAGCATGGAGGTGGAGCCGAGCTGGGACCGCACGACCAGATCCATGGCAGCGTCGAGCATGTCGTCGTCGTCCTCGTCCGCCACCGCGGCCCTCCCTTCGGCGCCGTCACCCTCCACGCCGTCGACGTAGAGGGGCTGCGACTGGCGGCGCCAGTGGGCCACCACCTTGCGGACCTCCTCCTCGCTGACCCAAGGCCCCTGGAGCCGACGGGGAACGTTCGACGACGCAGTCAGCAGCAGCATGTCGCCCCGGCCGACCAGCCGCTCGGCCCCGGGCTGGTCGAGGATGACCCGGCTGTCGGCGAGGGACGACACGGCGAATGCCAGGCGTGAGGGCACGTTGGCCTTGATGACGCCGGTGATGACGTCCACCGACGGGCGCTGGGTGGCTATCACCAGGTGGATCCCGAAGGCCCTGCCCATCTGAGCTATGCGGCAGATCGACTCCTCCACGTCGCGCGCCGCCACCATCATGAGGTCGTTGAGCTCGTCCACGACCACGAGGATGTACGGCAGACGGCGGTACCCGCGCTCGGAGCCGGGGTCGGCCTGAACCTCCCCGCGGTCGAAGGCGGCGTTGTACCCGGCGATGTCGCGTACCCCCACCTCGGCGAGGAGGTTGGTGCGACGTTCCATCTCCTCCACCGCCCACGACAGCGCGTTGGCCGCCTTCTTGGGGTTGACCACGACCTGGCTGAGCAGGTGGGGCAGGCCGTTGTAGTTGCCGAGCTCCACCCGCTTGGGGTCGACCAGGATCATGCGCACGTCGTCGGGCGTAGCTCGGAGGAGGATCGAGGTGAGCATGGAGTTGATGCACGACGACTTCCCCGAGCCGGTGGCGCCGGCGATCAGGATGTGGGGCATCGAGGCCAGGTTCTCGACGACGGGGCGGCCTGCGATGTCGCGTCCCATGGCCACCTCGAGGGGATGGGTGGCGTTCCGGGCCTCGTCGGACGACATGACGCCTCCGAGGGACACCAGCTGGCGCTGCACGTTGGGCACCTCCACGCCGATGGCCGAGCGCCCGGGGATGGGCGCCAGGAGGCGGATGTCGGGCGCGGCCAGGGCGTAGGCGATGTCCTTTTGGAGGCTCGTCACCCGGGCCACCTTGACGCCGGGCCCGAGCTCGAGCTCGTAGCGCGTGACCGTGGGCCCCACCGTCATGCCGGCCAGGCGCGTCTCCACCCCGTGGGCATCGAGGGCCTCCTCCAGGCTCCGGCCTCGAGCCTCGAGCATGCGGCGGTCGACGTGCTCGAGCCTGCCCTTCCCCAGCAGCTGGACGGGCGGGAGCCGCCAGGGGCCGGGCCGGGGAGCGGTAGCGGGCTCGACGGCCGGCTCTGGCCCCGGCTCAGGACCGATGGCCGCGGCCGGCGGCTCGAGCTCCGAGCGGCCGGCGGCCTCCTCGCTCCCAGCGTCGGCATCGGCCTCGGCGGCCTCGGCGACCGGGTCGGGGTCGGTGGTGGCGGCCAGGACGGCCGACGGATGGCGCTGGGCCGCGGCGTCGATCGCCTCGTCTTCTCCGGTGGTGGTGAGCCATCGCAGCGCCGAGCGCAGCGCTCTCCCCGCCAGGGGGGCGATCCTGGCCACCGCCCTCGAGACGCACCCGGCCGCGGCCCGTACCGAGGTCCTGGTGAGGATGAGCACGGCCAGGGCGGCCAGGGTCACCAGGACGATGGTGGCTCCCCAGGCGGCGAGGGCCGACAGGAGGGGCTGGGCCAGGGCAGCCCCGACCAGGCCCCCGGCCTCGTCGGGGTATCCGTCCCGAGGCGCCCCCCGGGCCAGGTGGAGAAGGCCGCAGGCGGCGGCGGTCAACAGGGCGAAGCCGAGGGTCACCGCCACCGGCTCGGGGTCCCGCCGGTCAGCGGGCGGCGGCTTCGGGCGGCCCCGTACGAGCGCGGCCCCGGCACCGCACAGTGCCACCGGCACCATCACCCGCCCCCAGCCGAACACCGCGGCCGTGCCCTGGCGGAGGCCCCGGCCCACCGGCCCGGTGAGGTCGGCGAAGATCCCGAGGGCGGTCAGGAGCCCAGCGACGATGAGGACCAGGCCCCACACGTCGTCGGCCTGGCGGCCCAGGTGGGCGGCGAGCCAGGTGCGCAGCCGGGCCCCTCCGGGTCGCGCCCCCCTGCCGCCCCGGCCGCGCCGGGTCGTGGTCACAATGGCAACAACAGTAACACCAGCCCCACGGGCGGGCGCCTCGCCCATCCGGCGTCCCGAAGGGCCTCAGACCTCCATCACGAGGGGGACGATCATGGGGCGGCGGCGGGTGCGCCCCTGCACGAAGCGGCCCAGGGCCGAGCGCACGTGTCGCCTGACGCTGTCGTGGTCGGTGGCCCCTCCGCCTATGCCCTCGGACAGGCTGGCCAGGACGGCCCGGCGGGCCTCGTCGATGAGCCCGGCCGCCTCTTTCTCGAAGACCCACCCCCGGGTGATGATCTCGGGGCCGGCCAGCACCTGGCCCGAGCGGGCCTCGACGATGACGGCCACGATCACCACCCCCTCCTCGGCCAGCGCCCGCCGGTCGCGCAGCACGCCGTGGCCCACGTCGCCGACGATGCCGTCGACGTAGAGGTACCCGGCCGGCACCTCGCCTGCGAAGTCCAGGCACCCCTCCGTGAGCTCCACCACGTCGCCGTCCTCGGCCAGCAGCACCTTCTCATCGGCCACGCCCATGGTCATGGCCAGTCGGGCGTGGTGGGTCAGGTGGCGGTACTCGCCGTGGACCGGGATGAAGTACTCGGGCCGCGTCACCGTGAGCAGGGTCTCCAGCTCACCCTGCATGGCGTGCCCGCTCACGTGGACGTCGGCCAGCCCGGCGTGCACGACCTCCGCCCCCCGCCGGTAGAGGCCGTCGATGACCTTGCCCACGGCCGTCTCGTTGCCGGGGATGGCGTGGGCGCTCAGCACGACCACGTCGCCGGGCCCCACCTGCAGCAGCTTGTGCTCACCGGCGGCGAGGAGGGACAGGGCTGACATGGGCTCGCCCTGGGACCCGGTGGAGATCACGCAGGTGCGGCCCGGCTCGAGGTCGCCGATCCGCTCGATGTCGGCGAGCGCCTGGTCCGGGACGTGGAGGTGCCCCAGCGAGCGGGCCAGGGCCACGTTCCTCGCCATGGACCGGCCCAGCGTGACGACAGTGCGACCGCTGGCCACGGCGGCGTCGGCCACCTGCTGGACGCGGTGGATGTGGCTGGCGAAGCAGGCCACGACGAGCCGCCTGCCCTGGTGCTCGGCGAACAGGTCCCGGAGCGCGTGGCCCACGGAGCTCTCGCTGGCCGTGTGCCCGGGCTCCTCGGCGTTGGTGGAGTCGGACAGGAGCAGCCGCACGCCCTCCTGGGTGGCGATGGCGCCCATGCGGGCCAGGTCGGTCCGCCTGCCGTCGACGGGGGTGGGGTCGAGCTTGAAGTCTCCGGAGTGCAGGACCACCCCCTGGGGGGTTCGGAAGACAGTGGCGAAGCCGTGGGGCACCGAGTGGGCGACAGGGAGGAACTCCACGTCGAAGGGCCCTATGCGCCGTCGTTCGCCGTCGCCGACGGGCACCAGCTCGGCGCGGTCCAGCACGCCGGCCTCCTCGATGCGGCCACGGGCGAGGGCCAGGCTCAGAGGCGAGCCGTATATCGGGAAGGACAGCTCCCGGAGCAGGAAGGCCAGGCCGCCGCCGTGGTCCTCGTGGCCGTGGGTGAGCACACAACCCTCCAGCCGCCCGGCGTTCTCCCGCAGCCACGAGAAGTCGGGGAGCACCAGGTCCACGCCCGGCATCTCCACGTTGGGGAACATGACGCCGCAGTCGATGAGCATGATGCGCCCAGCCACCTCGATGGCGGCGCAGTTCCTCCCGATCTCGCCCAGGCCACCCAGGAAGGTGATGCGGACGGGGCCTGCACCGTCGCTGGCCGGGAAGTGCTCAGCCACGCCGGGTCGGAGCGGCGTCCCCGAGGTTGGCCAGGACCTGGCGGGCCCTGTCCTCCAGGCCGTCGGGGGCCTGACCCAAGGGAAGCCGGCACTGCCCGACGGGCAGCCCCAGCACCCGCATCATCGCCTTCGCCGGCACCGGGTTGGGGGCGGTGTCGCCGGTCTCGAAGGCGAAGGACTCCAGCAGCGAGGCGTTGGCCCTTCGGGCCTCGTCCACGTCACCCTTTGCGAAGGCGGCCAACATCTGGCCGTGGAGACGGCCGGACCAGTGGGTGGCCACGCCGATGACGCCGCTGGCGCCGATGGCGCACAGGGCCAGGGTCAGCGAGTCGTCCCCGCTGTAGAGGTCGAACCCGTCGGGGGCCTCGGCGACGAGGCGGGCCGAGGCCGCCGGGTCGCCTGCGGCGTCCTTCACCCCGACCACGTTGGGCACCTCCCTCACCAGGCGCAGGATGGTGTCGTGGGCCACCTTCCGGCCGGTGCGAGAGGGGATGTCGTAGAGGAGCACCGGCAACGACGTCGCCGCGGCCACGGCCCGGAAGTGGGCCTCGATCCCGGCCTGGGCAGGGCGGCTGTAGTAGGGGGTCACGGTGAGGATTCCCGCCACCCCGCTGCGCTCGGCCGCCTGCGTGGTCTCCACCGAGTGGCGCGTGTCGTTGCTGCCGGCGCCGGCCACCACGGGGACGGTGACGGCCTCGGCCACCGCCTGCCAGAGGTCGACCTTCTCGGCGTCGCTCAACACGGGCGCCTCGCCGGTGGTACCGGCCACCACCAGTCCGTCGCTGCCGTTGTCCGCCAGCCACCGGGCCACGGCGACGGCGGCGTCCACGTCCAGGCGTCCGTCCCCGTCGAATGGGGTCACCATGGCGGTGACCACCGCGCCGAAGCGACCGGGGACGGTCATCAGACCCGGTAGCCGGACGCTCGTCGCACCCCGAGCACGCTACCAGCGGGCCCGGCGGGCGAGGCGAGACGTCAGCGCGGGACCACGGTGACCCGGACCGTCACGACCGAGCAGGAGTCCTTCTTGTCGCACACCCGGTAGCGGAAGGCGTCGGCTCCCACGTAGCCCGGGTCGGACTCGTAGACGACCGCCCCCCGGACCCGGTCGACCGTGACGTCGCCGTGGTCAGGGCCCGAGACGACTGCCAGGCTGCGCGGGTCCAGCCCGTCGGGATCGGCGTCGTTGGCGAGTACGTCGATGCGCGTGGCCCGGTCGGACGGCACCACCGCGAAGTCGTCGACCGCCCTCGGCGGCGCCACGGTTCTCCTTCCTACGACCGGCGCCCTGGTCTCGACGCTCACCGGCCCGGCGGCGCCACGGGCCTCCTCCATGGTGTTGGACATGGCGGTGCCCGCGGCCGGCAACGGCGAACCTGGCGGCACGGGCCCTGCCCCGGGCCGGGCCCCGCCGCCGGAG
>JALYHE010000221.1 GCA_030776705.1 Actinomycetota bacterium
GCTCCCGCCGGCCCGCGCCCCGCCTTCCCGTGGCGTGAGCCTCCAGCTCGTCGGGGAAGAGCCGCAGGATGCTGTCCACCACCCGCTGGTGCTGGTGGGCCAGGTAGCAGCGAGCCCGCTCCGACACCGTGCTCACCCGGTCCTGGATCGACGCCACGAGGCCGGCCTCGGGCTCGGAGCGGCGCAGCCGCTCCAGCAGCTCGGCCAGGGCCAGCCCGTCCTGCTTGCAGGGAGTGCACTGCCCGCAGGACTCCACGGCGAGGAAGTGGGAGACGCCCTGGGCCACGGCGGCGGGGTCGGTGGTGTCGTCGAAGACGATGAACCCACCGGTGCCCAGCCCGCTTCCGATCTCCTCCATGCCCTCGTAGCTCACCGGGGTGTCGAGGGCCGAGCCCGGCACCAGGGGCGTGGCCACGCCGGACATGACGGCCATCACCTCGTGGCCCGACGCCGTGCCCCCGCCGACGGTGTCGACCACCTCGCCCAGCGAGGTGCCCATCGGGAACTCGGCCACACCGTGGCGGCGGATGCGGCCGGTGACCGTGCACACGATGGTGCCCGTCGACTGCTCGGTGCCGACGGCCCGGAACCAGTCGGGCCCCTCGGCCAGCAGATTGGCCACGTTGGCGAAGGTCTCGGCGTTGTTCACCAGGGTCGGGGGGGTGAGCTCGCTCTCCGGGCCGGCCATGGCCACCCCGGCGGCCGAGGCCACGGCAGGGCCGGCCTCGTCCACGCCGTGTCGGAAGGGAGGGGCGATGCGGGGGAAGGGCTCGCGCCCGGCCACGACCTCGAGCAGGGCCGTCTCCTCGCCGAAGAGGTACTCGCCCGGCCCCTCGACCACGAACATCTCCACGCCCTCGGACCAGCCGGCTCGTCGCATCTCGTCCATGGCGGCGCGGATGCGGGCGATCTCCTGGTGGAAGGAGGCCTTGAGGGCCACGATCACCCCGTCGGCGCCCACCGTGGCCGCGGCCACCAGGGCGCCCTCCATCACCCGGTAGGGGTTGGCCCGCACGATGGCCCGGTCTTTGAAGGTGCCCGGCTCGCCCTCGGCGGCGTTGACCACCACGGTGGCGGGCATCGTCGGCGAGAGGTTCTCCACCACCGTGCGCCACTTGCGCCCGGTCGGGAAGCCGGCCCCGCCGCGGCCCCGCAAGCCGGACGCCTCGAGCTCGTCGAGGACGCCGACGGGTCCCAGGCGCCGGGCCGCGTCCAGGCCCCGGCCACCGCCCCGGCCCACGTACTCCTCCAGGTCGGCGACGGGCTCGGGGTCGAGGACCCGGGGCTCGAAGGCCATGGCCGCCATCTTGTTGCCTGCGTCCGACTCCCGCCAAGACGGCGGCGGGTCACCGGAGGGGCCGTAGGATGCCTCGCATGGGACGAGGAGACCGCGCCAAGGTGCGCTGGAAGAACGACCGGATCAAGAAGAAGAAGGCCCGGGACCGGCGCCAGGCCCAGCCAGCAGCCGCCCCCGAGCAGCCTGCCGAGCGCTGAGGGTCAGCGCTGGTAGGTGCCCACCACCGTGCCCCGGGCCAGCTCGGTTCGGACCAGGGCCCGGCGCAGGTCGTCGGCCGAGCCCCCGGGAGACAGGCCCAGCGGATCGGCTGCGGCATAGAGGCGGAAGAAGTAGCGGTGGGGGTCGTCGCCGGCGGGCGGGCGGGGACCGCCGTAGCCGGTGTGGCCGTAGTCGTTCGTCCCTTCAACGGCCCCCGGCGGCTTCTCGCCCTCGCCCAGGCCCGAGAGCGAGGCGTCGAGCCCGGACAGCACCCAGTGGACGAACGTGCCTCCCGGGGCGTCGGGGTCCTCGCACAGCAGGGCCAGCTCGGCGGTTCCCTCGGGCACGCCGGACCACTCCAGCGGTGGGGACAGGTCCTCGCCGTCCTTCGTGAACCGGGTGGGGATGGCGGCGTGGTCGCTGAAGGCGGGGCTCCGGAGCTCGATGGTCGCCATGGCCTCAGTTAACCTCCGATGCCCCCGTCCATGCCCGACAGCGATTCGAGTCCGACCAGGCAGGCCGTGAGCGCCGAGGCAGACCTGGGCCGGCGCCTGGCCGAGGCTGCGGCTTCGTTCCTCGACTCCCTGGACCCGGGCCAGCGCTCCCTGGCCCACCTCTCCTTCGACCACGGCGAGCGGCGGCGCTGGCACTACACGCCCCGCGACCGGGCCGGGGTCTCCATGGCCGAGCTGGGCCGCTCGCAGGCCAAGGCGGCGCACCGCCTGGTGGCCGCGGGGGTGCGCTTCCCAACCTACGCCCGCCTGGTCAGCATCGTCGGCCTGGAGGACGTGCTGGACGCGGCCGAGGGAGGCCGGGCCGACCGCCACGCCGGCGACTATTGGGTAGCGGTCTTCGGCGACCCGGACGACGAGGGCGAATGGGGCTGGCGCTTCGAGGGCCACCACGTCTCGGTCAACTACACGGTGACCGGGACGAGGGTGGCGGCTACGCCCCTGTTCCTCGGCGCCAACCCGGCCCACGTGACCGACGGGAGCGCCACCGTGCTGCGCCCGCTGGGCCGGGAGGAGGACCTGGCCCTGGCCCTGCTCGACGCCATGGACGAGCGCCAGCGGGCCCGCGCCGTGTTCAGCGACGCCCCGCCCCCCGACATCGTCACGGGCGAGCAGCCCGGCACCCCTCCCGAGCTCGAGCCCCGGGGTGTGGCCGGGGCCGACCTGGCGGGCGATGCGGCCGACCTCCTGCAGGCGCTGGCCCGCACCTTCGTGGAGCGGCTCCCCGAAGAGCTGGCTCGGCCCCGCCTGGCCGAGCTGGAGGAGCACGGCGTCGCCGACCTTCACTTCGCCTGGGCCGGGGAGCTGGCCGTGGACCGACGCCATTACTACCGCCTCCAGGCCCCGGGCCTGCTGGCCGAGCTGGACGACACCGAGCCCGACGGCAACCACGTGCACACCGTGCTTCGCGATCCCGACGACGACTTCGGCGAAGGCCTGCTGGCCGCCCACCACCGGGCCCATCACCAGCCCGGCCCTTAGCTTCCCCTGGTCGCCGGCGGCCACAAGGGGTAGCATCGGACCTCCGGCCGTAGATCCCTCACTTCCCCACCTGGTCATGCACCCTGCCGTCGCTGACGTCCTCGAACCCGCCGCTTCGTCGCCTCCGGTCACGGATCCCGTCGAGCCCGGGGACCCGCCCTCCTGTCCCCCCCGGCGGCTCCTCCGTCGAGGCGCGCTCTTCGCCGCGCTGGTCCTGGTGCTGGTAGGCGGCGTCGTGGGCGCCGCTTACGCCTACGACCGCTCCAGCGACGACGAGTTCCTCCCCGGGGTGCGGGTCGCAGGTGTCGACGTGGGGGGGCGGCGGCCCGCCGACGTCGTGCGCGACGTCGACTCCAGGCTTCACGCCGAGGGTGGCAGGACGGTTCGGGTCGGCGCCGGCGCCGTCAAGGCCGCGCCCAGCCTCGACGAGCTGGGCCTGCGCTCGGACACCGCCGCGGTGGTGGCCCGGGCCGAGGCCGACGGCCGCTCCATGGGCATGGTGCGGCGGGTCTGGCACCGCCTGCTCGGGAAGCCGGTGGGGAGGAGCTACCCGGTCCGCTTCCGCCTCGACGCGGGCCGGGCCGGGGCCGTGATCGACAAGCTGGCCAAGGACGTCGACCGACCGCCCGTGGACGCCAAGATCGACACGTCCACCGGGTTGGTCACGATCGTCCCCGCCGTCCCCGGGCAGGCCGTCGACAAGAAGGCGGGCGTCGAGCGGCTGATGGACGTCGGCGAGCGGCTAGCCAACGGGCGGCTCGTGCAGGAGGCCGGCGTGGACGTGCCGGTGGCCGCCCAGAAGCCCAAGGTCACCGGCTACGCCGACGTGATCCTGATCCGCACCAACGAGAACCGCCTCTACCACTACGAGAACGGGGCGCTGTCCAGGACCTTCACGGTGGCCACCGGGGTGCCCGAGTACCCCACTCCCAAGGGCCGCTTTCAGATCACCCTCAAGCGCCGCAACCCCACTTGGGTCAACCCCGATCCGGGCGGATGGGGCGCCAGCATGCCGCCCAGCATTCCCCCCGGACCCACCAACCCGCTCGGGACCCGGGCCCTCAACCTGAGCGCTCCCGGCATCCGCATCCACGGGACGTCCAACGTGGGCTCGCTGGGCTCGGCCGCCTCCCACGGCTGCATCCGCATGTCCATCCCCGACTCCGAGTACCTGTTCGAGCGGGTGGAGACGGGCACGCCGGTGATCATCATCCCCGGGCCGGGCGCGCCTCGAGTGTCGAAGGCCGCTCCCAGCAGCCCCCTCGCCCCGGTGCGCGCCGAGGGGGGCTGACCGCGCCCCGCCCCCACTTGCGGCCTGATCGCCACCGTCCGCGGACGGTCCACCACCCAGAGGTGACGCCATGACATCCTCGTTCGGCCACTCCCCTTGGGAAAGGGCGGGCTCCAGCGCTTCCGCCCTGAAGGAAGGACACGGGCGGATGATCCACGTCAGCGAGGTCGACGTCCCGGAGCTTTCCCTGCAGCGACTGGAGTCGGTGATCGGCGTGGAGCGCACCAAGCGGCTGCTGGGAGCGGCCGAAGCGGCCCAGCATCTCTTCGCCGGCCGCACGCTGTGGAACGTGAACTCCACGGCCACGGGCGGGGGCGTGGCCGAGATGCTCCAGGTCCTCGTGGGCTACACCCGGGGCGCCGGAGTGGGGGTGCGCTGGGTGGTCATCGCCGGCGACCCCGACTTCTTCGCCATCACCAAGCGCATCCACAACCAGATCCACGGCGATCCCGGCGACGGCGGCGCCCTGGACACCCACCAGGCGGCCCATTACACAGAGGTGGCCGCGGCCAACGCCCGCCTGCTCGTGGAGCGGGTCCGCAGCGAGGACGTCGTCCTCCTCCACGACCCCCAGACCGCGGGGCTCGTCCCCACCCTGCGGGCGGCCGGGGCCAAGGTGGTGTGGCGCTGCCACATCGGCGCCGACTTCGAGAACAGCTACACCCGGGCGGCGTGGGACTTCCTCCGCCCCCACCTGGCCGGGGCCGACGCCATGGTCTTCTCCCGCCAGCAGTACGTCCCGCCGTCGCTTCGCGACGGTGGCGTGAGCATCATCCACCCCTCCATCGACCCCTTCTCTCCCAAGAACCAGGAGCTCGACGAGGACACGGTGCGGGACATTCTCACCGGAGTGGGCCTGATCGGCGGCCCCAGGCCGGCGTCACCGCCCACCTTCACCCGCCGCGACGGCTCCCAGGGCGAGGTGCGCAGGCCGGCCGACATCGTCCGGGCCGGCCCGCCGCCGGACCCCGACGCGCCCATGGTGGTCCAGGTTTCGCGCTGGGACCGCCTCAAGGACATGCTGGGCGTGATGCAGGGCTTCGCCGACCACGTGGTCGGGCGTGGTGAGGCCAACCTGGCCCTGGTCGGCCCCAGGGTGGCGGGCGTGGCCGACGACCCCGAGGGCGGGGAAGTGTTGGACGAGTGCGTCGCCGCCTGGCAGCTGTTGCCCACCGACGTGCGGGAGCGCATCCAGCTCGTCTGCCTGCCCATGGACGACGTCGACGAGAACGCCGCCATCGTGAACGCCGTCCAGCGCCACGCCCGGGTCATCACCCAGAAGAGCCTGGCCGAGGGCTTCGGTCTCACCGTGGCCGAGGGCATGTGGAAGGGCCGGCCCGTGGTCGCCTCGGCGGTGGGGGGCATCCGGGACCAGCTGACCGACGACAGCGGCGTCCTGGTGGAGGACCCCAGCGACCTGCGCGCCTTCGGCACCAGCGTGGCCCGCCTCCTCGACGACGCCGACGAGGCCGACCGCCTGGGGGCCAACGCCCGGGATCGCGTCAACGAGCTCTTCGTCGGCGACCGCCACCTGCTCCAGTACGCCGAGCTGTTCGAGAACCTGCTCGGCGGTTGAGCCGGCCGGCGCCGCCCACGTCGCCCAGCACCTGCGGGTCCCCATGAGACCGGTGCGCACGGCGGTGATCCCCGCCGCGGGCCTGGGCACGCGGTTCCTCCCCGCCACCAAGGCCCAGCCCAAGGAGATGCTGCCGGTGGTGGACAAACCGGCCATCCAGCTTGTGGTGGAGGAGGCCGTGCAGGCCGGGATCGACGACATCGTCCTCGTGACGGGGAGGGGCAAGCGCAGCCTCGAGGACCACTTCGACCGCAGCCCGGAGCTCGAGGCCCTGCTCGAGCGCACCGGAAAGCACGAGCTGCTCGAGCAGGTGCGGGCCCTCGCCTCCATGGCCCACCTCCACTACGTGCGCCAGGGTGAGGCCAAGGGACTGGGCCACGCCGTGTCGATGGCCCGCTGGCACGTCGGCGAGGAGCCCTTCGCCGTCCTGCTCCCCGACGACATCATGCACGAGCGGTCCCCCCTGCTCACCGAGATGCTCGGTGCCTACGAGCGTCACCGGCAGTCGGTGATCGCCCTCAAGCCGGTGGCGCCGAGCGAGATCTCCTCCTATGGCTGCCCCCGGGTGGTCGAGGTGGAGGACAACCTGGTGCAGATCACCGCCATCGTCGAGAAGCCGGCCCCGGAGCTGGCCCCGTCGAGCCTGGCCGTGATGGGCCGGTACGTGCTCACCCCGGAGATCTTCGGGGCCCTGGACCGGATCCGGCCCGGAGCGGGCGGCGAGCTTCAGCTGACTGACGCCATCGGGCTGCTCCTCTCCGAGCAGACCGTGTACGGCTACACCTTCGACAAGGGCCGCTACGACATCGGCAACAAGGTCGACTACCTGCGGGCCACGGTGGAGCTGGCCCTGGAGAGGGACGACCTCGGCCCCCCGTTTCGGGCCTTCCTGACCGAGCTGGCCCGGAAGGAGGGGATGGCGTGACGGCGCGCCCTAGACTTGTCGGCGATGTCTGACCGGCGCCTCACCCATGTCGACCCGCTGGGCCGGGCCCGGATGGTGGACGTGACCCCGAAGGAACCCACCCACCGCCGGGCCATCGCCCGCTGCAAGGTCTTCATGCAGCCCGACACCACCGCCATGGTGGCGAGCAACGCCGTCACCAAGGGTGACGTGCTGGGGGTGGCTCGGGTGGCCGGCATCCAGGCCGCCAAGCACACGCCCGACCTCCTGCCCTTGTGCCACCAGCTCACGGTGGGCTCGATATACGTCAACTTCACTCTCGGCGACGACCACGTGGAGGTGGAATCCCAGGTCGAGACGGTGGACCGCACCGGCGTGGAGATGGAGGCCCTCACGGCCTGCGCGGTGGCGGCCCTCACCATCTACGACATGTGCAAGTCCACCGACCGATCCATGATGATCGGCGAGCTGGCCCTGTGGGAGAAGACCGGCGGGCGGCTCGGCACCTGGCGGCGCCAGTCGGCCAACGGCCCCAGCGAGGCTGCCGCCGGCGAGGCCGACGCCGGCTGAGCGGTCTGGTGCCGGTGGCGAGGCCGGCCCTGACGTAGTAGGAACTAGGTAGTCGCCCCAGCTGCGTCATCCAGCTTGCTTCAGCATCCACCGTTGCTCGCTGGCTGCACGGTACGGTCCCCAAGTCACAGAAGGTAGGTCGAGGAGCGTTGACCATCGTGGTACTGCTCATCCTCGCTGTGATCTGGGCTGCGGTCCTGATCCCACCGATGCTCCGGGCCCGCGCCGAGAGCACCGCTGCCGACTCCATCGGTGACTTTCGCCGCCAGCTGCGCGTGCTCCAGCGCACCCGGCGGTCGGTCGGGTCTCCTCACGAGCTGGTGGAGAGAGCCACCGTCCCGGCCGGGTCCCCGGTCGCCGACCGCCCGCTGGCCCTGGTGGGCCAACCGGCCACGGTGCTCCATGTGGTGCCGCAGGCCCCGCCCGGCCACCGGGCCGCAGGTGGCCCTTCGCCCAGCGCCCGGGCCCGCACCATCCGGCGGCGCCGTGACGTGTTGTTCTCCCTGGTGATGGGCATGGGCACCACCTTCGTGATGGCCATGGTGCTGACCGAGACGGCCCTGTGGGTGCTGCACCTCGTCATCGACGGCCTGTTCCTGGGCTACCTGGCCCTGCTGGTGCGCATGCGCAACATCGCCGCCGAGAGGGAGATGAAGCTGCGGTTCCTGCCGCCGCCCGCCCCTCGCCCGCAGCCCGCCCCCGTCCTCCTGCGCCGCTCGGCCAACTAGCGCCCGGTGGGCGTGGCCGGGCCCGGCCGCAGCCAGGAGCTGGCCCGCCTGGCCGAGCCCCTCCTCACCAACCTCGACGCCGCCCAGCAAGCCCGCGAGCAGGGGC
>JALYHE010000222.1 GCA_030776705.1 Actinomycetota bacterium
GCTCGGGCCAGTTCGTCGGCCTCCGGGCCCAGGGCGGCGGCGGCGGCCTCCAGCGCCTCCAGTTCGGCGGCGAGGCCGTCCCGCTCCTCCCGGAGCGAGAACAGCCGTAGATGGGCGTCGTCTGCGAGCTGGCGCCGCAGGGCCCGCTCCCGCTCGGTCAGCACCGCGGCCAGGCCCCGGGCCCGGCCTCCCAGCCTCTCGAATCCCACCAGGACGTCGTCGGCCTCCCCGCCCGGTGCCGCGGCCCGGTCCTCGGCGGCCGTAACCTCGGCGTCCAGGCGGCCGGCCGCCTCTTCGAGCTCCGACTGGGTGGCCTCGAGCTCGGCCCTGGCCCGGGCCGCCGAAGCCAGCCCGTCCGACAGCTCCTGCAGCTCCCGGCCGGCGAGGTGCAGGCGGAGGGCGCCCCGCTCCTCTTCCAGCCGGCGGTGGCGCCGGGCCGCCTCGGCTTGGCGCTCGAGGGCCCGCAGCTGGCGGCGCACCTCCCGGAGCAGGTCCTGGAGGCGGACCAGGTCGTCCTCGGTGGCGTCGAGGCGGCGCTGGGCCTTCTCCCGGCGGCGGCGGAACTTGTGGACCCCGGCCGCTTCCTCGATGAGGGCGCGCCGGCCCTCGGGACGGCTGTCGAGCACGGCGTCGAGGTGACCCTGGGAGACGATCACGTGCTGCTGGCGGCCCACACCGGCGTCGGAGAGCAGCTCCTGCACGTCGAGAAGGCGGCACGGCACGCCGTTGATGGCGTACTCGCTGTCGTCGTTGCGGAAGAGGGTCCGCGTGACCGTCACCTCGGACAGGTCGACGGGGAGGAGCCGGGCCGAGTTGTCGAGGGTGAGGGACACCTCGGCTCGCCCCAGCGGGGGGCGGTTGGCGGCGCCGGCGAAGATGACGTCCTCCATCCTGGACGAGCGCAGGGACCGCGGTCCCTGGGCGCCCAGAACCCATGCCACGGCGTCCACCACGTTCGACTTGCCGCTGCCGTTCGGGCCCACCACCACCGTCAGCCCGGGCTGGAGCTCGAGCGTGGCCGTCTCGGCGAAGGACTTGAACCCCTTGAGGGTGATGGACTTGAGGAACACCTCGGCCGAGGGTACGCGGCCCGCCGCCGGCGCCGGTGGACCGGGCACCGGCACCCGCCCCGAGGCGCCGCTCACACCTGGCAGCGCTCGCACATGAAGGTGGATCGGCCCTGGGTGCGGATGCGCACGATGGTGCTGCGGCAGCGCCGGCAGGGCTGGCCTTCGCGCCCGTAAACCTGGTGCTGGCTCTGGAAGTCCCCCACTTCGCCGTAGAGGTCTCGGTACTGCTCGTCGGCCAACGACGACCCCCTGTGCTTGATGGCCTCCTGGAGGGTCTCGACGATGGAGCGGGCCAGGCGCCGGACCTCCTGGGACGAGAGGGTCTCGGACCTGCGGTCGTAGCGCAGGCCCGCGCCCCAGAGGATCTCGTCGGCGTAGAGGTTCCCTATGCCGGCCAGGAAGCGCTGGTCCATCAGCAGCCCCTTGAGCCGGCTGCGGCGGGCGTGGAGCAGCTGGCTGAGACGGTCCCAGCTGATCATCTCCTCTATCGGGTCGGGCCCCAGGTGGGCCAGGTCCGGCACCTCGTGCTCGACCTCGTCGGCGGTGGCGACGAACAGCTCGCCGAAGGTCCGGGGGTCGACGTAGCGCAGTTGCCCCCCCTGGGTGAAGGTGACCACGACGTGGGTGTGGCGCTCCAGCCGCTCCCGGCTCGACCTGGCCCGCAACAACTGGCCGCTCATGCCCAGGTGGACGACCAGGACGTCGTCGCCCTCCAGGCGCACCAGGATGTACTTTCCCCGGCGGTCGACCCCGGTGATCCGGCGGCCCCGTAGGGGGGCGGCGAACTCCTCGGCCGACGCGTGCCTGCGAACGGCACGGACGCCCGTGACCTCGACATGCTTGATGCGCTTGCCCACGACCTCCTTCTCGAGGTCCCGGCGGATGGTCTCCACCTCGGGCAGCTCAGGCATGGGGCGGACCGGACAGCAGGGACAGCTCCTCCCACGCCACGCGAGCCGCGGCCTGCTCGGCCTCCTTCTTCGACCTCCCCTCCCCCTGGCCCCGTGCCGACCCGCCGAGGTGCACGGTGGCGGTGAAGCGCCGGGCGTGGTCGGGTCCCTCGGAGCTCACCTCGTAGCGCGGCAGCTCGTCGAAGGCGCGCGCCGCCAGCTCCTGCAGCCTGGTCTTGTAGTCCCCGCCGCCGGGCCCGAGGGCCGCCTCGGCCACCCGCCCGCCCAGGAGGCCGAGCACCAGGGCCGACGCCGCCGCCCAGCCGCCGTCGAGGTACACGGCACCGATCACCGCCTCCATGGCGTCGGCCAGGATCGAGCCCTTCTGGCGGCCGCCGGAGGCGTCCTCTCCCTTGCCCAGGAGGAGCGCGGCCCCCACGCCGAGGTCGGACGCCGCCTCGGCCAGGGTGGTGGCGTTGACCACCGCGGCCCGGGCCTTGGCCAGCTCGCCCTCGGGCAGGTCGGGGTAGGAGCGGTAGAGGTGGTCGGCGACGACCAGGCCGAGCACGGCGTCGCCCAGGAACTCCAGGCGCTCGTTCGACTCCTGCCCGCCCACCTCCGCGCACCACGAGCGATGGGCCATGGCCCGGGCCAGGAGGGCCCCGTCGACCAGGGGGCAACCGAGGCGCTCGAGGCGGCGGGCCAGGGCCTCCACGTCGTGGGGCCCCGGGGTGTAGGCGGTGCCCCGGTGCTCGGGCACGCAGGCCGGGGCCTCAGCGGTCCTCGAGCTTGGCGACCACGTAGTCGACGGCGTCGCGCACCGTCCTCAAGTCCTCCAGGTCCTCGTCGTCGATCCGAAACCCGCCGCTCGGTCCCCCGAGCTCCTCCTCCAGGGCCTCGACCAGCTCGATCAGGGCCAGCGAGTCGGCGGACAGGTCCTCCGAGAACGAGGCGCCCTCGGCGATGTCGGAGGGGTCGGTCTCGAGGATGTCGGCGAGCCGGTCCCGTATGAGCTCGAAGACCTGCTGTCGGTCCATCGGGCCCTGCTCCACCTGGGTATCAGCCGGCACGGACGCTCCTCCGGGCGAATGTCGGGCGGATTCTAGTGTCCCAGTGCCCCCGCCCGGCCGTCCATGTCGCGATGTCTGACCCCCAGGTGGCACGCCTTCGCGACATGGACGATGTGATGCGAGCTCAGGCCTTGACGGCCTGGCGGACCCGGTCCACCAGCCCGTTTTCCGCCATGTCCCGGGCCACCCTGACCGCGTTCACCACGGCCGAGGCGGACGAAGAGCCGTGGCTGATGATGCACACGCCGTCGACACCGAGGAGGAGGGCGCCGCCGTAGGTGTCGGGGTCGAGCTCTTCCGCCAGCGGCGCAAGGAGGGGGAGCAGCACCTCCGACGCCTTGACCCCCTCCTCGGTGGAGGTCATGGCAGCGAACACCGCGTCTCTCATGGACCGGGCTGCTCCCTCCAGGGTCTTCAGCACGATGTTGCCGGTGAAGCCGTCCGTCACCACCACGTCGACGAGGTCGGTCATGAGGTCGTGGCCCTCGACGTTGCCCACGAACCGCCCACCCCACCGTGCCCCGTCGTCGGCGGCCAGCAGGGCGTGGGCCTCCTTGACCAGAGGCGTGCCCTTGGTGGCCTCCTCCCCGATGGACAGCAGACCGACCTTGGGCTCCTCGCTCCCGTAGCGGCCGGTGAAGTAGGCGGCCCCCATCTGGGCGAACTGCACGAGCCACGACGGCTGGCACTCGGAGTTGGCCCCCGAGTCGAGCAGCACGGTGGGCGTGGAGCCGGGGACCGGGATCGGCGTGGCGATGGCCGGCCTGCTCACCCCCGGGAGCCTTCCCATGCGCAACAGGGCACTGCCCATGGCGGCCCCCGTGTTGCCCGCGCTCACCATGGCGCTGGCCCTGCCCTCGCGCACCGCCTCCGCCGCCCTCACCAGCGAGGAGTCCTTCTTGCGTCGCACGCCCGTGGCCGGGTCCTCGTCCATGGCGATGACCTCGCTGGCGGGGAGCACCTCGAGGTCGCCGCCGTCGCCGACGGCGTCGGGCCGGCCCACCAGGAGGACGGAGACCCCCAGCTCTTCACAGGCCCGACGGGCGCCCGCCACGATCTCGTCCGGCCCCCGGTCCCCGCCCATGACGTCCACGGCTATGGGGGCGATGGTAGGAATCGCTGCCCTTAGCCCACGTCGAGGGCCTGACGCCCGCCGTACCAGCCGCAGTTGGGGCACACGACGTGGGGAAGCTTGGCCCGGTGGCACTGCGGGCAGGTGCTGCGGGCCGGGGCGCCCAAGGTCCAGTTGCTGGCCCGGCGGCTGCGGCTCTTGGCCTTCGACTTCTTCTTCTTGGGGACGGCCATGGCTTCCTTCAGGTCTCTCGCAGCGCGTCGAGCGCCGCCCAGCGGGGATCGCCCTCGACGGCCTCGCAGCCGCACGGGCCCTCGTTCAGCTCGGCGCCGCAGTACGGGCACAAGCCCTCGCACGCGTCCCGGCACAGCGGGACCTGCGGCAGCTCGAGCAGTACAGCCTCGCGCGCCAGTGGCTCGAGGTCGAGCTCGTCTCCCGCCAACGGGTAGGTCTGCTCGGGGTCGTGGCCCTCCTCGAACAGCTCCACCACCTCGGAGCGCAGCTCACCCTCGACGGGGCGAAGGCACCGCCGGCACTCACCCTGCCACGGGGCCGCCACCACGCCCCGGGCTACTACGGCACGGGGCAGGCCTTCCAGCACGACGTCCACGTCGACGACGGCGTCGTCGGCCACCGAGCTCCCCGTCACCCGGAGGCCGGTGATCGGACCGCGCCGGCGCACCGGGCGCCGAGTACCGGGCTCGAGGCGCAGAGCCGCGACGTTGACCGAGAAAGGGCTCTGGCGCATGGCCTCATTTTAGGACGCCGTAGTTGGTCCCAGGCCCGGGGCTCAGCCCTGGTCCTGGTCGAAGAACTCGTCGGCTCCCGGGGAGGCGCCCAGATCGCCGACGGCGGCGCTGAGCCCGACGGAGCTCTCCTCGCCCGGCGTCGCCGGCGTGACCTTCAGCTTCTCCCGTCCGGCCTGGACCGTCTTCATCGTGCGCTCCAGGACGATCTCGAAGGCGGCCAGCTTCTGGTCGCAGAAGTCCTCGGCCTCTAGCCGGAGCCGGCGGGCGCTCTCCCTGGCGTCCTCCATCATCCTAGAGGCCGTGTGGCGAGCGGAGCGGACGATCTCCGTGCGCTGCACCATCCTCTCGGCCCGGACCCGCGCCGACTCCAGGATCTCGTCGCCGTCGCGCTCGACCTTGGCCAGGTACTCCTGGCGCTCCTTGAGCATCCACCGGGCCTCGCGCAGCTCCTCGGGGAGGCGCTGCACCGCTTCCTCGAGCAGCTCGAGGACCTCGTCCCGCTCGACCCGCACCGTGGTGGACAGCGGCATGGGCCGGGCGTTGGAGATGATGTCCAGCACCCGCCGCAGCAGGGTCTCGGTGGCGACCTGCTCCGGGCCGTCACCTGTGTCGAGCCCGACCTCGTCCTCGGTGGAGCTCATGAGGCGAACCTCTCCTGAAGGTGCTTGGCCACGGGCGGGGGGACCATGCCGCTGACCCGCGCCGCCCCACCCAGGCGGGCGATCTCGCGGACCAGAGACGAGGCGATGAACGAGTGGCTCGAGGCCGAGGGCAGGAAGACGGTGACCACGCCCGAGATGGCCTCGTTCATCTGGGCCATCTGGAGCTCGTACTCGAAGTCGGACGTTGCCCGCAGCCCCTTGACGATGACGTCGGCCCCCACCTCCTTGGCCAGGTCGACGACGAGCGAGGAGAACGACGTGACCTTCACGTTGTCGAGGTGGGCGACCGAGTCGGCGATCATCTCCCGGCGCTCCTCGGCGCCGAACAGCGGCTCGCCCTTCTGGGGACTGCTCAGGGCGGCCACGATGACGCCGTCGAAGAGCTGCGATGCGGTCTCGATGACCTCGAGGTGCCCGTTGTGCAAGGGGTCGAAGGAGCCCGGGAAAAGGGCGGTCCTCATGGTTGTCCCCTCGCCGGCTCGGCCATCGTGACCACCGTACCGCCGTAGTGCTTGGCCTTGAGAACTTTCCAGTCCCCACCCACGTCGATCTCCCGGTCGCTCTCCAGCACCGCCAGCCCGCTGTCCAGCTCGGCCAGCAGGGAGGGCCACGCGTCGAAGGAGTACGGGGGGTCCACGAAGGCCACGTCGAAGCGTCCCGCTCCGGGCAGCCAGCTCCCCACGTCGGCCCGCACCACCGTTGCCCTGGCATAGAGGCCCGTCGTCACCAGGTTGGCCTCGATCGAGGCCAGGGCACCACGGTCCCCCTCGACGAAGGTGGCCGCTGCCGCACCGCGGGAAAGGGCCTCGATGCCGAGGGCGCCCGTGCCCGCGAACAGGTCCACCACGCTGCAGCCCTCCACGCCCCCGAGGCTGCCCAGGACGTCGAACACGGCCTCCCGGACGCGGTCGCTGGTCGGGCGCACGCTGATCCCGGCCGGTGCCTGGAGCCGCCGCCCGCGGGCCGTACCGCCGACCACCCGCATCGACTGCGAGGCTACGTCAGCCGGGGGAGGTTCAGGGCTCGAAGGTCACGACTTGAAGAGGAAGGCTGCCTCCTCGTCGTCGACCATGGCCCGCACCTCGTCGGCCAGGACAGGATTGCCCCGCAAGGCCGGGCTCTCGTCCACCACGCTCGTGGCCACCTCCCGGGCCCTTCCCACCAGGTCCTTGTCCCGCCGGAGGGAGGCCAGCTTGAGGTCGCTCCGGCCCTTCTGGCGGGTGCCGAGGATCGTGCCCTCACCCCGCAGGTCCAAGTCCACCTCGGCCAGCTCGAAGCCGTCGGTGGTCCGCACCATGGCGGCCAGGCGCTCCTCCGCCCCGGCCGTGCCGCCCTCGCCGAGGAGGAAGCACCAGGACTCGGCCGCCCCCCGCCCCACCCGGCCCCGCAGTTGGTGGAGCTGGGCCATCCCGAAGCGGTCGGCGTCCTCGATGACCATGACCGTGGCGTTGGGGACGTCGACGCCCACCTCCACCACCGTGGTGGCCACCAGCACGTCTACCTCCCCGGCCCGGAAGGCGCTCATCACCGCCTCCTTCTCGGCGGCCGGCATCTGCCCGTGGAGCAGCCCGAGGCGGAGGTCGCTCAGCACCCCCGCCCTCAGCCGCTCGAGCTCCTCAGTCGCCGAACGGGCCTGGACCCGCTCGGAGTCCTCGACCAGCGGGCACACCACGTAGCCCTGCCGGCCGGCGGCCACTTCGGCCCTCACCCGCTCCCACGCCTGAGCCTCCTCCAGCGCGCCCCGGGACCACACCGTGCGCACAGGGGTGCGGCCGGGGGGCAGCTCGTCGAGGACGGTGAGGTCGAGGTCGCCGTAGACGAGCATGGCCGCGGTGCGGGGTATGGGCGTGGCCGTCATCACCAGCACGTCGGGGTCGCTGCCCTTGCCCCGCAGCGCGGCGCGCTGCTCCACGCCGAAGCGGTGCTGCTCGTCGATCACCACCACACCGAGCCGGTGGAACTCGACCTGCTCGGTGAGCAGGGCGTGGGTGCCCACCAGCACGTCGACCTGGCCGGTCCGCAGGCCGGCGTGGAGCCGGTCGCGCTCGCTCGCCGTGGTGCGGTTGGTGAGCAGCTCCACCCGCAGCGGCCGTTCCCCGAGCAGCGTGGCGGGGTCGGGCACCTGCAGGTCGCCGACCAGGTCCCGCACGCTGATGAAGTGCTGCTCGGCCAGCACCTCGGTGGGAGCCATCAAGGCACCCTGGTGGCCTCCCTGCACGGCGGTCAGGAGGGCGGTGACGGACACCACCGTCTTGCCCGAGCCAACGTCGCCCTGGAGCAGGCGGTGCATGGGATGGGGACGGGCCAGGTCGGCGGCGATCTCCTCGCAGGCCCGCCGCTGGGCACCGGTCAGAGCGAAGGGCAGCTTGTCGTGGAAGCGGCGCACCAGGTCGCCGTCCAGCTCGTGGCGGATGCCCTTGGCCTCCCGCTCCACGGCCCGCTTCCGCATGAGGAGGGCCGCCTGCAGGCGCAGTAGCTCGTCGAAGGCCAGCCGCCTGCGAGCGGCGCGGGCCTCGTCCATGCACTCGGGGCAGTGGATCCGGCGGAAGGCCCAGGTGCGCTCCACCATCCCGAGCTCGCGCCGCCAGCCCTCGGGCAGAGGCTCGGCGAAGTCACCGGCCCGCTCGAGGGCCTCCTCCACCAGCGGCGCCAGCTCCCAGCTGACGAGGCCCTTCTCCGACTGCGGGTACACGGGCACGATTCGCCCAGTCCTGTCCCCCACCAGGTCCACGACCGGACTGCTCATCTGGCGGCGGCCCTTGTACAGGTCGAGCTTGCCGAAGAACACCGCCTCCGTGCCCACGGCCAGCTGGCGGGCCCGCCAGGGCTGGTTGAAGAAGGTGCACCGGAGGTAGCCGCTGCCGTCGAAGACGTCCACCTCCACGAGGGAGCGGCCCTGGCGCGTGCGCCGACCCCTCACCCGCTTCACCGTGGCCAGCACCATGGCCTCCTCGCCCACCCGCAGCTCCCGGATCTCGGCCTGCTGGGTGCGGTCGACGTAGCGGCGGGGGTAGTGGGTCAGCAGGTCGAGCACGGTCAGGATGCCCATCTCGGAAAGGGCGGCTTCCTTCTTGGGACCGACGCCCCGGAGCTGGCTCACCGGGATGGTGGCCAGCCGGCTCAACAGGCGCGCCATGGCTGCGACGCGCTACTCGACGGAGACGAGGTACGGGTAGAGCGGTTGCCCGCCGTGGTGCACCTCGGCGGCCAGCTGGGGATGGTGCTCGTGCAACCAGTCCGTCACCCGGCTGGTGGCCTCCTCGCTGGACCCTTCCCCTTCGATGATCGTGACGATCTCGTGGTCGTCGGTCACCAGCCTCTCCAGCAGGCCGATGGCGGCGTCGGGGGCGCTGCCGGCCACCACCTCCACGGTGCGGCTCGAGATGCCCAGCCAGTCGCCCTCCCTGACGGGGCCGGCAGGCGACGACGACGGGCGCACGGCCTGGGCCACTTCCCCCCACGCCACCCGGCCCGCGGCCTCGGCCATGGCCTCGGCGTTGTCCTCGGCTCCCGCCTCGGGCTTGTACTCGAGCAGCGCGGCCAGGCCCTCCGGCACCGAGTGGGTCCTCACCACCCTCACCGGCTTGGCCGCCAGGCCGCCCGCCTGCTCGGCCGCCGCGACCACGTTCTCGTTGTTGGGCAGCACCACGACCTCCTCTCCGGGCGCGGCGTCGACCGAGACCACGAGGTCGGCCGCGGACGGGTTCATGGACTGCCCGCCCGACACCACCTCGTGGGCGCCGAGGGAGCGGAACATCTCCTCTAGCCCTCGCCCGGCGGCCACGGCCACCACCGCGGTGGGGACGGTCGGGACGGCGAGGTCGGAGCCGGAGCTGGCGCAGCGCTCCGCCTCGATCTGCTCCTTCAGGTCGGTGACCCGGATAGAGCGGGGCCGGCCCCGCTCCAGGGCCGCCTCGACCGCCCCTCCGATGTCGTCGGTGTGGATGTGGCAGTTCCAGAGCCCGTCCCCGCCGGCGACCACGATGGAGTCTCCCAGGGCCTCCCAATCCGTCCTGAAGGCGGGGACGGCGTCGTCGGGAGCCTCCAAGAGGAACATGACCTCGTAGCGCAGACTCCCCACGTCGTGCTCGGCCGGCGCCTGGGAAGCGGCCACGGGTCGGTCACCCACCGGCGCCGCCTCGCCCTCGGGCAGCGGGCGACCGGCGGTGACGTGCAGCAGGGCGTCGAGGAGGTACACGAAGCCCAGGCCCCCCGCG